>CAYQCG010000355.1:0-3110 GCA_964415925.1 uncultured Puniceicoccaceae bacterium
TGAAACCGAGATTGAGGTTCAGGACTTTGCCCTGAACAGCGGCGCGAAATCCTACCCCATTGATTGTAAGCTTTTTAGTGTATCCTTCGAGAACGCCATTCACCATACTGGCGATAATAGAGCGGGCTGTGCCCTGCATGGCCAATGCCAACCGCTTGCTGGAGGCTGGTTCGACCCGGATTTCATTGTCCTCCATGAAAATCCTGACGTGATCAGAATTGAATGACTTTTCCAGCTTACCCTTTGGACCATCGGTTTTGATCGTAGTGTTGCTGACCTCGACCTTGACCTTGTCGGGGATTGTGATGGGAAGTTTACCTACTCGGCTCATGTGTTGGCTCGTGTTGTGTGATTCAAATTCCGGTTACCAAACGCTGCAAACCATCTCGCCGCCAACATTCATGCGACGTGCTTCACGGTCTTTTATGACCCCTTTCGAGGTTGTAAGGATGGCGACACCCAAACCACCAAGAATACGGGGAATATCCTTGCTGCTGTAGTAAAGGCGGTTGCCAGGCGAACTGTGACGGCGAATATCCGTGAGGGCCGGCATATCGTCTACATACTTTAAGGTAATTACAATATTCTTATGACCTTTATCATCCGTACCTTCAGTCACATCACGTATGTAGCCCTCATCTTTGAGGATATTAGCAATGGACCAGTGAATTTTTGAATAACGGCCAGTACAGGTTGTCTTTCCCGCACTGGATGCATTGCGGATAATGGTAATAAAATCGCTGATGGTATCTGACATAGGGACTGCGAGGGTTACCAGGAGGACTTGGTTATACCGGGAATCTGCCCTTTGGAGGCTAGTTCGCGGAAAGTGATACGGGAAAGTTTGAATTTTCTCAGGTAAGCGCGCGGACGACCGGTAACAGAGCAACGGTTACGGACGCGGATGGGAGAGGAATTACGGGGCAGCTTGGCAAGCTTGCGTTGCGCTTCATAGAATTCATCGTCGGAAGCTTCGGGGTCTGCCATGATGCGTTTGTATTCGGCACGTTTGGCCGCGTGCTTTTCCACGAGGTATGCGCGCTTCTTGTCGCGTTGAATCATTGATTTTTTTGCCATGACAAAATTAGTTGGATTTTTTCCGAAAGGGCATGCCCATTAATTTGAGAAGTTCACGTCCTTCATCATCCGAATCAGCGGAAGTGACGATACAGATATCCATACCGATCTGACGGCGGCTACCTTCACTGACTATTTCGGGAAAGATGGAATGATCGGTTATACCGAGAGTATAATTACCCTTGCCGTCAAACTTGGCGGGGATCCCCCTAAAGTCACGTATGCCCGGCAATGAAATTGCAATCAGGCGATAAAGGAAATCATACATGTTTCGTGCCCGTAAAGTCACTTTAAGACCAATCGGAACGCCTTCCCGGAGCTTGAAATTAGAAATGCTCTTGCGTGCTTTGTTAAGCACCGGCTTTTGGCCTGCGATGCGCGTGACTTCTGAAACGGCATCATCAATGCCACCTTTGTCCAGACTGGCGTTGAAGCCATGGTTGATGATGATTTTTTCGATACGGGGCACCTGATGCTTATTCTTGTAACCAAGGCTTTTAATAAGCTCTGGGACCACCGTCTCGTTATAGTGTCTTTGCAAAGAGGGCATGCCCAATGAGGAAACACTGACAGGCGCTTCTTCTGCTGCGGGCTTGCTTTTCGCTTTTGACTTCTTGTCTGCTTTTGTGGCGGACATAACTCTTTAAGATTTAGCGTTCTTGCTTTTCTGGCGCTCATCCCAACGGGAGGCCAGCATGACATTGGAAAGATGAATGGGGACTTCACGCTCAGTGCGTTTTTCAGTCACACCCTGCTGCATTTCGTCCTGATTGGGTTTTTCGTGATGCGTGCGCTTATTGACACCCTCAATGAGGACACGGTTTTTCTGCGGAAATACTTGCAGGACATTAGCCCGCTCTCCTTTGGCATTTCCAGCGATAACAACGATTTCGTCGCCTTTTTTGATATTATTTTTCATTTACAGGACCTCCGGAGCCAGTGATACGATTTTCATGAACTTTTTTCTGCGCAACTCACGTGCAACGGGACCATAAATACGGGTTCCACGGGGATTTCCATCGGGGTTAATAATGACAACGGCATTGCTGTCAAAACGCAGGTAACTGCCATCCTGACGGCGGATAGCGTTTTTTGTACGGACAATGACTGCCCTTTGAACAGTCCCTTTCTTAATCGTGGCAGTCGGGGAACTGTCTTTGATCGTTACGACAATTTCATCACCCACCTTGGCGAATTTGCGCGGATGGCCGAGGAGCCGGATCATCATGGCAGACTTGGCACCGGTATTGTCGGCTACATCGAGTTTACTTTGTGGTTGCAACATGACTTATTGAAGCGTGAGGGGGGTTAAACACCGACAGTCGGCGCTTTCTCGAGAATACGGGTCACACGCCAGCGTTTGAGACGGGACAGCGGGCGTGTTTCCATGATCACGACCTTATCCCCAATGCCACACTCATTATTCTCATCATGAGCATGGACCACCGTTTTGCGGTTCACTTCCTTGTTGTATCGCGGATGCGAAATCTTGAAAGCAGATGTGACTTTGATAGTCTTGTCACCGGAACGGCTTGTGACCACTCCGGTTAGTGACTTACGCTGGTTGCGGACTGTATCGGACATCGTTATTATTCAAATGGTTCAGGCAGTGGTCTCTACGTTACGTTTCTGGTGCAGGATTGTTTCCATCCGTGCTACATCACGACGCAGGGTTTTGAGTAAATGCGGGTTTTCCAGTTGACCGGTCTGCTTGCGCATACGGGTATTGAGTAACTCATCACGGCTTTCGCGGAGCTTCTTCTCGATTTCCTTGGGACTGAGTTCTCGTACGTCTTTCGCTTTCATTGAAATAGGATCAGGAATGTTCTTCGCGTTGGATGAAACGGCATCTGTGAGGCAACTTACCGTCTGCCAGACGCATGGCTTCGCGTGCTGAACTTGCCGGCACACCGGATATCTCAAAGAGGATAACCCCTGGCTTGACCGGAACGATCCAGCCTTCAACACCTCCCTTACCTTTACCCTGACGGGTTTCAGCAGGCTTTTTAGTGATCGGTTTGTGCGCGAAAACG
>CAYQCG010000356.1:0-3104 GCA_964415925.1 uncultured Puniceicoccaceae bacterium
GCATTAAGTTTTATTGTTTTTGGAAACACTGTTAATCCTATATTCTTGAAAGGCAGTTCTCATTGGGGACATCCCCTTATTTACGTGTAAATACCTTAATAAGGCTTGAAGCTTTTAAATGTTACGGCTATTCGAAATATATCATAATTTAATCTCACCACCACAGTCGCTTATCATGAATTTTTCTTTGCTACGTGCCAGCTCACTGGCTGCATTCGTGTCCACGCTACCTCAACTCATCATGGCTACAGATGACGAGTTCTACGACCCTACTACTGAGGAGGTCTTGAACTTCCTCGAAACCGGTGAGATTAATGGAGGTCGCCTTCTGCCCATTGTCGACCGTGCCCGCGAAGACATCATCCAACCGAGAGGGTTGGGACCTGATGACGATATCGTTGCCATGTGGCTTAGAGGCATACCTTTCAATGCCAATGGCGAGGTTATCCGCCAGATCACGGATTACTCCGAGGATTTTGATTTCTCCGAGCCGCGCAGTCAGGTGGAGTTGGCGTTATTTTATGACCGCAATGCTGATTTCTTCTTGCCCATCACTGAGACGATAACTTCGCAAGAAAACATGGGCCTGGGCTATGTAATGACTTCCGGTCCCAATCCTAACGACTTTATCGTCGATACGGTGGACAGCGCCTCCGATGGCTTCACTCTCTATGATGTTAGACCAGAGGGCACGGGTGTGTTGCATGAGCAGCGGTCGAACTTCAGTCCAGAGGACAAGAATATCGTCATCACCAGCGTGCAAGCTTCCATGCCTGTGCCAACTGCAATCTGGGACACCAATGATGACGGACGCATCACTCGTCCCGAAGCCTTCTTCGACACTGTCATTGATCCTGAAACGCTGACGACAATCAATGCAGAATTGGAATGGTTTAACCCAGGCGAACGTGTAAACACCCAGATTGCACCTTATCCATTTTCCCTTCGGGACGGTGTGCAGCCCAGCGTGTTCCTGCAAGGATTCCTCGGCACAAGTGAGGCGCCGGAGGGCTTTGACCCTGAACTAGAGCCGTTCTTCATCGAAATTGTAATCGACGATGCGCTGATACTGATCCCTGGTGAAGTCGTCCCCGAGCCTCGAACCTACGCCGCCATCATCATGCTGGCCCTGGCGGGGGTGAGTCTTTGGAGGCGGCGTAAGTAGGTCAGGCGCGGAGGGCTTCGTCTTTGTAGTATTCGACCTTTGCTTCGGTAAAACGGGCTAGCCGCTGAACCAGGGCTTGCCGGTCGTCCAGACTCATTTTCTGGAAGTCCCTGACGATGGCAGCTTTGTCGCGGATAAACTCCGGCTTCTCTGCCCCAGCGATAAGCACACTGATCGGCAGGGAAAGCGCGAAGCGGGTGCAGTCCACTATCGAGACGGCGCCGGGGATGACCGGGTCTTCTGTTTCCCAGACAGTCTGGTTTGCTACCACCTTCGTAAAGAAACGCCCAGCAGCCAGCGTCTTCATAGCAAGCAGGCCCAGTTTACGCTCCTGCGCCTCAGGCATTAAGCGCTCGATAAAGCTGGCCTTCGACGAGACATCCACCGGGTTGACCGGAAACTGCGTAGCCACAAACGGTTCCGGCATGTCCGCGGTACGCTGCAGCATGCGCAGGTGGGCGTAGGGATTACGGTGCCCGGTAAAGCCGATAAAGCGGATCTTGCCTTCGCTCTGTGCCTCCAGGGCCATTTTCAGCACCCCATTGTCCAGGCGATTATCCACATCGGCTGGATCACGCACACCATGCATCTGCCAAAGGTCGATCACATCAGTCTTCATCCGCCTCAGGGAGGCCTCAAGATGCTCACGCGCACCTTGTGCCTCGCGATGCGTGGACTTTGTCATGAGGAAGATCTGGTCGCGATACTTTGGGGTCAGGTAGCGCCCGTAGCGTTCCTCGCTGGTGTGGGGCCCGTAGCCTTCTGCGGTATCAAAGAAACGGACGCCCTCCTCTAAAGCTGCCTCAATTGTGGCAGCTGCGCTCTCCTCGGTCGTCCAGCCAATATGGTAACCTCCCAGGCCCAGGCAGGTGACTCGTTCACCCGTTTTCCCCAGTAACCGCTTCGGAAGGACGGACCCCCACTTGTCTGCAGACACTGGTAGCGTTGGCATAACTGCCGCAGCGGATAACATCTTCAAGAAATCCCTTCGTTCCATGACTCGATTATTATGGACTATTATCTGAAGTTCAAACTTTTTTACCCCGCCAACCCCGCCAACCCCGCCGAGTCCTGTCACCTTTCCAATTTTTATGATAAGATCTGTCGTATGAATTATTATATTCGCCTTAATTCCATAAAATTCACACAGCGGCTTAAAACACCACTATCTTTGCCCTTGCCCAAATCCCTGCCTCTATTCTTACTTCTCCGCTAATTTGGCATGCCCAAGCGAACCGACATTGAAAGCATTCTCATCATAGGCTCCGGACCGATCATCATCGGGCAGGCCTGTGAATTCGACTATTCCGGCACCCAGGCTTGTAAAGCCCTGAGGGACGAGGGTTACCGCGTCATCCTCGTTAACTCCAATCCGGCCACAATCATGACCGATCCGGAGTTCGCCGATGTTACCTATATCGAACCCCTTACGGTAGAGGTCCTCGACAAGATCCTTGCCCGGGAACGTCCCGATGCGATCCTGCCCACCCTTGGTGGCCAGACCGGCCTCAACCTCACCATTGCATTGCATGAAGCAGGTGTGCTTGAGCGCTACGGGGTCGAACTCATCGGTGCAAAGGTCGAGGCTATCCGCAAGGGGGAAGACCGTGAACTTTTCAAGGAGCATATGGTCAAGATCGGCCTCGATGTCGCCGAATCGCATGTTATCAACTCGGTCGAAGCTGCCCTCGACGCTGCGGATCAGATTGGTCGCTACCCCCTGATCACGCGCCCCAGCTATACCCTTGGAGGTACCGGCGGCGGTGTGGCTTTCAACCGTGAAGAGTTTGAGGAGCTTGTTCGCAAGGGTTTGGATGCCAGTCCCGCCCATCAGGTCATGGTCGAGGAATGCCTCCTCGGTTGGAAGGAATACGAGATGGAGGTCATGCGCGACCATAAGGACCAATGCGTCGTTATCTGCTCCATCGAGAATTTTGAT
>CAYQCG010000357.1:0-3098 GCA_964415925.1 uncultured Puniceicoccaceae bacterium
AATTAACGGTGATCTTTTTTCTCTTGCTGGCATTCCCTGTCTGTTTATCTGGGCTCATGGGCTATACTCTCCTTTCGAAACGGTTCCGCATAAGCATTGTAAGTTCGGAAAGACCGGACGATATCGCTGTCTGCAACGGAGAGCTCTTCACGTAGACGTTTGCTTAATGCTTCCGTGTTAGGAGTCTCCTTCGGTCCGAAACAACCGTAACAACCACGGTCATAGGCGGGACAAATGGCTCCGCATCCAGCTTGGGTGACCGGACCGAGGCAAGGCGTCCCGTGCGCGACCATTACGCAGGTTGTACCGCGTGCTTTGCATTCCATGCACACACTATGCGGAGGTATGTTTGGTTTGCGGTTATGAAGAAAGGCCGATACCAGTTCCACCAGATGATACTTGTTGATCGGACATCCATGGAGCTCAAAATCAACAAACACATGCTGTGCAATCGGAGTAGAATAGGGTAAGGTGTCAATGTAGTCCGGCCGCGCATATACTATCGAAACAAATTCACGCACGTTCCGGAAATTGCGCAGAGCCTGGATACCACCAGAGGTCGCACAGGCTCCAATAGTTACCAGCACTTTTGATTCTTTTCGTATTTCACGAATCCGTTCTGCATCGTGGGGAGTCGTAATGGATCCTTCAACCAGTGATACATCATACGGTCCTTTAATGATTGCCCTGGATGCTTCCGGAAAATTCGCTATCTCGATAGCATCCGCCACTGCCAACAACTCGTCTTCACAATCGAGCAGACTGAGTTGGCAACCGTCACAGGAGGCAAACTTCCAGACGGCAAGCTTCGGTTTGCGTGAGTTTTTCATTAGATCTCGGGTATCGTGAATATATTCTCTATCTGTGAATACCTTAGGATCGGCCCGTCTTTGCAGATGAAGGCCGGACCATACTGGCAGTGACCGCAATGCCCTAATGCACATTTCATGTTTCGCTCCATTGAAACGTGTATATCATCAGCAGGAATACCGCGGGAGGTCAGTTCCTGGACGGCATAGCGCATCATGATTTCAGGGCCACAGATGAAGGCAACGGTGTTATGGCGATCAATAGGAGCTCGACGAACCAGGGGTGTCACTACACCCACGTTGCCACGCCAGCCACGGACTGCACGGTCAACTGTAACCAAAACATCCAGATCAAAGCGTCCGCGCCAGCGTTCAAGGTCTTTTCGGTAGAGGATATCCTCCGGAGTACGAGCACCATAAAGTAAGTTTACACGACCATACTTACGACGGTTAGAAAGTATCTGGCAGATTGCCGGCCTCAACGGTGCCAGGCCAATGCCACCGGCAATAATGATAATATTTTTCCCTTCCGCATCACTGATTGGCCAGGACTTCCCAAAAGGTCCTCGTACGCCGAGCATGTCACCTTTTTTCAGTGAGCCCATTGCCTTGGTAACAGTTCCGACGACTCGTGTTGTATGCTCAAGGACATCTTTTTTCGCAGGATCACCACTGATGGAGATCGGAACTTCCCCAACTCCAAAGACGTAGAGCATATTAAACTGGCCCGCTTCGAAGGAAAAGCTGCCGTTCATCTCTTCCACTGCCTTGAGTTGCAGTGAAAAAGTGTCTTCCGTATCCCGACGAAAACGCTGGACGGACCAGGGTGTTGTAACCATGGGATCTTTCAGCTCTGCAATCATTGGACTACTTGTTTGTTGTTTTTCCCATAGAGGTCCAGGAGTTGAAGTCGCGTGGCTACCAATCGTTCCATCATCAGTTGGGCCAGACGCTGCATCAGTTCGTAACCAAGCAGCTTGTTATTTTCGCATTTTCCGCGAACACATAGTGCATCCAGAACGAATACTTCCGTAGCTTCAACGGCTTCAGCGTCAAAATGCCATTGATAGGGCGGAAAAATCCATGACCATCCCAACAAATCTCCTGCACCCAGTGTCTGTATTGTTATTGCAGACTGGTATGGGGATTGTACTTGAATTGAGACAAAGCCTTTACGGATAATGAAAAAGCTGTCCGCTTGTTTGCCATTGAGGATAATATAGGAACCTTCGCTAAAGTGTGCTTCTCGGGCACATTCACTGAGGTCATCCAGGTAATTATTAGGGAAATCTTCGAATAAGGGGTGGCTTTTCAAAAGCTCTGTGAATGTTTTCATGAGTGGATTCAGGATTTGGAGGGTGGTTTATGTCGAAGCTCTTTCACTTCTTCAGTTATATCGATACCAACTGGACACCAGGTGATGCATCGGCCGCATCCAACACATCCGGATATACTAAACTGGTCATGCCATGTCGAAAGCTTGTGCGTCATCCACTGTCGATAACGGCTCTTCACACTATGACGCACATGCCCGTGACCTTGATAAGTAAAATCCATTGTAAAGCAGGAATCCCATCTGCGCCAGCGTTCAGCATGGTTGCCGGTAAGATCAGTGACATCTTCTACCGTAGAACAGATACAGGTCGGGCAAGCCATCGTGCAGTTTGCGCATGAAAGGCAGCGCTTCGCTACCGACTCCCATTCCGGATGCTCCGAATTCTTCTTCAGTAATGCAGGAACATCCTTGGTTTCCATTTCGCGGCCCATGTTCTGCCTGCAATGATGAATCAGACCAGAAACATGCTGTCGGTCTGATTCCTCTACCGGACGTTGTTTGATTTTAGAAAGTATTGTATTCCCTTTTTCACTACCTGTATCGACCAGGAATTCGTGCGACTCATTTTTGATAACCTCTGTAATAGACAAGTCGTAGCCTTCTTTGGCATCTGGTCCGGTTCCCATCGAAGTGCAGAAGCACGTATTCCCAGCCTTGGTGCAATTGACCGCAATAATGAAGCAGTCATTTCTACGTTCCGCGTATACTGAATCTGTATAACCGTTCATGAAAACACGATCCTGAATAAGGATCGCATTTAGTTCGCAAGCACGCACCCCAAGGAAAGCATACTTTGTTGCTTCATGCTCCTCACGCACAACCTTAAAACCGGAATCATTTTTTTCTGCCGTCCAGAGCCGTATCTTTGGAGGTGACAGAAAACGTTTCCACGCATTCGGACCTACATTGTATCCAAAAAGAGCACCATTCTCAGTCCGCTTCAGCCGATATGT
>CAYQCG010000358.1:0-3095 GCA_964415925.1 uncultured Puniceicoccaceae bacterium
ATGGTCTCTTTGATATCCTGTTTAATTTTCCTCCTCCTCCTGGAAATTTTCCTTCAAGATTTACAGCTGGAGAAGTTGTCAGTGTTGACATCAGCTATACCAGTCCGATTACTGCAAACGATTTTGCTTTTGGCAGTTTGCCTGATGGTGGCAACGGGACCTTTCTGACCGCTGCTCATATCATCAGTATCGATGGGGGGGAAAGCGGTTGGGTTGGTACGAATACGATTGTCCCCGAGCCCTCCACTTACACTGCGATACTCTTCACGGGTCTAATCCTCTATATCCTGAGACGCCGGTTCAAGTAAGCCCATTTATCAGACAGCATAAGGCTTTGAACCACCGGAGGTAACTTCGGTGGTTTTTTATGTACGGAATAATCTTACTGCGTATGAACCGGTTAATTGGCGTGGTGAATCGAAGCACTGAGATTAGGAACGTCTTGTGAGATTGTAAATATGTAAAATAGGGAAAGTTGCCTAATGAAAAAATAGTAAAAAATACCTATATAGCATTGACGCTAGGCGATATTTAGGGTCTATTTACTACGATTTACCTAAAGTATTTATACCATGAATCTCTCAAAGATCTTTTAACATCATTCGGGCTATTGCCTGTATTTGCCAGTGCCCAGATTATGCTGGAATTCGACAAGGAATACAGCGGCGCTCAGGAACCTGTAGGATCAACACCTTGGATAACGGCAACATTTGACGATTCCTTCGGAGATGCTAATACAGTCAGGGTTACTATTGAAGGTCAGAATCTAACAGATAAGGAAACAATCAAAAATATCTTCTTTAATTTTAATCCAAGCTATGATCCTGCTGATCTGGTATTCAATCTCGTAGCGGCAAATGGTGTGGGTTTTGGAGTAACAGATATCAGCACAGGTCTTAACTCATTCAAAGCAGGACCTGCTGGTTTCTTTGATATTTATCTGGATTTACCACCACCTCCTGGAAGCGATGCAGCCCGTTTTCAAAATGGCGATTCAATCATTTTTGATGCTGTTTATACAAGTGCACTTGTTGAAGAGGATTTTCTATTTGCTAACGAAGGTGGGCAGGATGAAGATTTTGTTGGTCAGTTTTTAGCTGCTGCTCATGTTATTTCAATTGGCGATGATGGTGAAGGCAGTGGCTGGGTAGCTGCTGTGGTTCCTGAGCCTAGTACCTATGCTGGGATACTTGTTGCGGGCATGCTGCTGTTCATTCTGCGTCGCCGCAGGTAAGCGAAACAACAATTTCCTTAATGCCACCGGTAATTATTCCGGTGGCATTTTTTTTACTGCTTGGAGGCACTCTGGAGCTAGTTTACGGGATGTCTGGATATAAGGTCATACCGCTGCCCCGGCGGCCCATGCAATTCGAGGATATTGTTAATTTTAAGATCCAAACGTCTTAAATTTTTAAATGGTTTAATAGCAATCTTTTGAAGCTGTAGACGGGAGAGTTCTTTGTAACCGGTGAAAGTATATAATCACAACATACCTTGTTTATAAATATTTTATAAAATATTTACACTTTTTGCTTGGGTTTATACCCTAGATCAGCATACTAAAACTAAGGTATCTTCTTGGTGCCACCCATTTATGATACCGAGCTATCTTCTTAGTCTTAATCACGCATTTTGTCTGAAAATCAGTAAATGCCATAGCTGCCTTTCAATGAAAGTCTCACTTATAATTCCTACATATAATCGGAGCCTTCTTCTCGAGGAATTACTGACGTCTGTCGTAAAGCAGTCTTATTTGAATTTGGAAGTTATCGTTGTTGACAACAATTCAAGTGAAAATATCAAAGCTGTGGTCGAACGATTTGCCACTCGTTTCGATAATAACGGACTGGTATTTCGCTATCTTTTCTGTGCAGAAAAGGGTGCCTGTCATGCACGCAACCGCGGCCTGCGAGAGGCTACAGGAGATGCAGTCATTTTCATCGACTCTGATGACGTGCTAACCAGAGATGGTCTGCGTCAATTAGTGTATGCCCTGAAGGACACAGAGCACGATATGGCGTATTGTAAAGTATTAGTGACTCAAATGTGTGAGACGAAGAATGTGGGAACACCGCTAGGAAGTAATTTTGACCATAGGAATCCCGAATACGCTGGCTATCACTGGCATACCATGGGCGCTCTTTACCGTTACGAACTTCTGGAACGTGTAGGCGAGTGGAATACTGATCTTACCGGTTCCCAGGACTGGGAATACCAGGCACGTATTAAAATGCACTGTAAATCTCCGGTATTTGTAGATACTATCGTGGGTTGCTTCCGTCAGCATGATGCTGAACGTATTGGTGTGAATAAATTTCGATATGATTACACTGCCAGCGTTGTAAAAGCGTGTCTCTCTATTGCCAAGCACAGCCTAAAGAACGGTGTTTGTGGTGCACGACTGAGCCTCAGGCTAGCCAAAAAGCTTTGCCTTCATGCCTTAGAATTTTCTCAGAACGGTTGCGAAAAGGCAAAGATCAGGACGTTATACAGTATTATGTCATTAGCTAAACTGCCTGTATTCTTTTGCAGCTTGTTTGCGCTTTTTTTCATCAGTTCCAGAAAAGCCGATAAGTTAGTTTATAAATTGATTCAGCGTTGCACCTCTGCGCAGGCTCAACACATGAACTCCATCGACCATGGCTGGTCAGAGCATCTTCCTGAGCAAATTTGCTAGGAAATTTCCTTTGCTATCGGGTGAGGCGGTAACTTAGGTTTTGGGGATGTCTGGATACGAGGTCATAGCGCGGCGCTGGCGGCCAAAGCAGTTCGATGATGTGGTGGGGCAGGACCACATCGTGCGGACACTGCAGAACGCGATTGCACAGAACCGGATCGCCCATGCCTATCTCTTTGTGGGACCCCGTGGAACGGGGAAGACAAGCACTGCCAGGCTGTTCGCAAAAGCCTTGAATGCGGAAGGCGGGCCTTCGATTAACCCGGATGATTCGAGCGAGATAGCACAATCGATCATGGCGGGGAACTGCATGGATGTGATTGAGATCGATGCCGCGAGCAACACGGGGGTCGACAACATCCGTGAACTGAGGGAAAGCTGCCAGTATGCCCCGGCTGTCTGCACCTACAAAATTTAC
>CAYQCG010000359.1:0-3087 GCA_964415925.1 uncultured Puniceicoccaceae bacterium
AGTAAGCTTGATTTTTGATCGGTCTTTTCGGCCTTTTCACTATTAGGATAAAGATAATACCCAACGGTTAGTTACATCCGCGTTAAAAATGTTATATAAAGAAAAATACATGCGTTTACGATTGACTCTGTTTTTCTGAATACACCTATTTAAAGCGTCTTAAACGAATCTTAATTTAAACGCTGTCTAAACATGAAACTCTCTCATACACTCATAGCAGTATGCTCAATTGCCGCTGCTACCGTAACTAACGCACAGATCGTTGTACAAGGTCCGAAAACTCTTGATCCAACAACTGCTGCAAACTTTGACAAATTCGACACTTCACTAGGCGTACTCACCTCAGTCGAGATTGAGCTCACCTATAATGTTGATGCATTTAATGTTTTTCTTGACAATGATGCGACCACATCAGGCAACGGTTCTCTTACAACCAACGCATTATATGCTTTTGATATTTCGACTCTGGGTATTTCGGGCTCACAAAATAACAATAGCACCAACACCGTTACACTCGGTGCTAATATTGGTGATAGCGCTCCCACATTTGACTTTCAAACCGGCACTGACGGCACGGATAATGCGACGATAAACATCGGAGCCATCAGCAATACCCTGACTCAAACTTATACTGCCTCTTCAGTTTTAACATTATTTAATGGACCAGGCAATTTTGATATAACTAACAGCTTAGGCATTCTGAACAATCTGACCATTACCAATGTTGCTTCTTCGGTTGAATCAGTATCAACAACTGGCAATGCAACGGTTACTTACAACTATTCAGTTATTCCTGAGCCCAGCACTTACGCTGCAATACTCGCAATGATAGGTGGTTTCTATCTATACGTCCGACGTCGCTGCTAGGATATATCCTTTCAGTCTACACTTCATAAACGCCAGCAATAGTGCTGGCGTTTTATATTTCTCGTAAGCTGTATCGAGGGCGAAGCGTTCCTCCTCGCATCCATGCGCCTCTGGGCCAGGAAGTGAAAAAACAAAACCGGTTTCAATCGTCGTCCTTTTCTTTCTTATCCCTGCCTTTGGCATTGCCCCTGGATTCTTCCTCCGCCCTCTCATCGGCCTCCCGCTTTTTCTCCTCGGCTCTTTTAGCTGCCTCTTCTCTTTTCTTCTTCGCTTTCTGCGGCACGCTCCCGGGCTTCCTGTTTCTTTTCTTCAGCCCTGGCTAATGCTCTGGCTTTCTTTTCCTCTGCCCTGGCCACTTTCTCGTCAAACCTGTCGCGCTCCCTGGATTTCTTCTCCTCCAGCCTCGTCAAGGCTCTATCGCGCTTCACTACCGCTTCACGTTTTTCCTCTTTGTATCGCTCGCGGATACGTCTCAGTTTCGCTTCAGCGATTCTTCGCTCACGGTCGTCTTCAGCAGATTCCACCTCCTGCTTTGCCTCATTGATCGCTTCCTCCAGTTCCGCGAGGTCTTCATCGATCGCCTCAAGCTCTTCGGCATAATCTTCTTCCGCCTCGGCCATTTCCTCAGCCAGTTCAATATGCTCTTCGCTCAGTTCTTCTTCGATTTCGCGGATCGTCTCCGCACGCTCGGCTTCCGCCTCGGCAATCTTTTCATTCACTTCATCATCCTGGCCGTAAACACTGTAAATAAACGGAAATACGATGAGTGTGATCCTTAACAGTAAATGCTTCATGATGGTTACCCGGGTATCAGTCTCTACATTTTTAGAAATTATCTCACAGCACTCCAGACGCAATTGAAAACATCTAGATATCAGGGTTGAATGTGCCTTTTCCCCGCAGCGTTCAGCGTTGCTTTGGCATCTCAACAGCCCTAAGATAGCATACATGTTGTCTTTTAGATCTCTTGCGTGTCTTGTCTTTCTGGTTTCCTTCCAACCCCCGTCCTTTAGCCAGACGCCTTCCGACCCCCTTGCCTGGCCGGAGCCTGAAATGGTGAACCGTCCGGGAACCTACTGGTGGTGGCATGGCAGTGCGGTCGACAAACGCAACCTCACCCTGAACCTGGAGCAATTCAAGGCGAACGGAATAGGGGGAGTGACCATTGTCCCCATCTACGGCGTCAGGGGATTGGAAGTTAGGCATATCGAGCACCTCACCCCCAGATGGGTGGAAATGTTCAATCACGCCATCCAGGAAACCAAACGGCTCGGAATGTGGGCCGATATGACCACCGGCACTGGCTGGCCTTTCGGCGGGCCCGATGTGCCCCCCGAGGAAAGCGACAGGATCGCTGAATATGATAACGGGCAGTTGACGACCGCCTTCTCGGAGCGCGACGTGAAACGTGCCGCTCCCGGTGCTGAAGGGCGCGCCCTCGATCCATATTCACCGCAAGCCATGGAGAATTACCTGATACGCTTTACCGATGCCCTCAATCAGCCCGCTGTCCAACTCCCGCGTGCCATGTATCATGATTCCTTTGAATACGGGGGCAACTGGACTGATGACTTGTTTGCGGAATTCAGGGAACGACGGGGCTACGACCTGGAGCCACATTTGCCTGCGCTCTTTGGCGAAGGCAATACCGATACCGTTGCCCGAATCAAGACTGACTACCGCGAAACCCTTTCCGATCTTCATCTCGAATATATCCGGACATGGGTCAATTGGGCAAACGGACTTGGCTCCATCACCCGCAATCAGGCTCATGGAGCTCCCGCCAATCTGCTCGATCTCTATGCTGCGGCCGATATTCCCGAAACGGAGATCTTTGGGTCCTCGAAGTTCAATATCCCGGGCATCCGGCGCGAGGCCCACAATATTGCCCCGGATCAACCGCAGCCGTTGATCAACCGGTTGGCCTCATCTGCCGCCCATGTTGCCGGCAAGTCACTCGTCGCGGCAGAGACCGTCACCTGGTTGCGAAACCACTTCCGTACCGCCCTCTCACAGATAAAACCGGAGATCGACCAGCTCTTCCTTGCCGGCATCAACCACCTCTTCTTTCACGGTAGCGCTTTCAGTCCCGATGATGCCGACTGGCCCGGCTGGCTCTTCTATGCCTCGGTCCAATACAACCCGCGGAACTCCATCTGGCGCGACGCCATTTTCCTCAATCAATACATCACACGGGTGCAGTCCATCCTCCAGTCCGGT
>CAYQCG010000360.1:0-3061 GCA_964415925.1 uncultured Puniceicoccaceae bacterium
GATGGGCGTGGTATTGATGTTCTCGGCGTTGCCTGGAATCAATTACAAAATGTCGCTACGGGAGGCGACGGTACAGGGGACGGTGTTACATTGGCTGAGCAAGGTAATTTTGAAGTTAATCCATTCACTTTTGGTCGTGGCTTAGCCGTAGGAACAATCACTGGTGGACCACAAGGATTCTCAATTAATGGAGTATTAGGCGTAGCAGCCAATGACAGTCGTGTTTCGGTACTCTCTGCCCCAACTATAGTTACAACACACAACAGGGAAGCGACAATTACCGTCGGTGAGCAGCGCCCGGTTGTGACATCTACAATTTCAGATACCGTGGGAAGCGGCACCACAGCACTACGTTCCAATGTAGATTTTCGGGATATTGTGTTGGAGTTAACTGTGCGGCCGTTGATTGGAAAAAACGGGGTTATACAACTCGAGATCAGTCAAACCGTCGATACGGTTACTGGAAATATCATCATAGATGGTAATGAGCAGCCTATCATTGGAACTCGAAGTGCCACTTCGTTTGTCAGTGTTATGAACGACGAGTTAGTGGTACTTGGAGGGTTGCAGTCTGTAGAAAACACAGATACACGAGCTGAAATGTCTTTGTTAAGACATATTCCTATTTTGGGTCCTTTCTTTTTTACACGAAAGCTTGTTTCTGAAGCTCGTTCGGAGCTACTTATTTTTATCCGGCCGACCGTAGTCCAAAACACCACGGAAGCGAATGCAGACGCTGTGAAAAAGCTGGATGCAATCGAGAGTAATGATAGAATCTATGAGTATCTCGATACAGGAACATTCAAGAAGCGAATAGAAGAGGAAGAAGAGCAATCGAATAAAAATACCCGGTTAAGACGCGGAGAAACCATAATGGAGCAATGAAAACCCTACCTCAAATCCCTGTATTGATTGTTTTATATCTTTTTATAACCAATGCGTGGGCACAGTCAGACGCGCAATTATTGCCGGAAACATTGATTGAGCGTTCACCGTTTATACCGGATACTTTCCGTAATCCAGATGACAATACTAAACCCGTAGAAGAGCCAATCAATGAAGGTAATTTCGAATTCAAAGGTGTTTATTCATTAAACGGAGTCTATTATTTCAACCTTTACAATAAGGCTGAGCAAAAGGGTTACTGGACCACCAAGGATGAACCTCTACAAGGCGTTCAAATAGATTCATTTGATGAACGTGATAATAGAATTCGGGTAAATATTGGTGGACGTAGCGAAGTCTATGAGCTCGTAAAAACAACTGACAGGCCCATGCCTATTTTAACAGCACCCCGTAATACACCACAAGCAGCCCCAACTAACGTGTCGGCCCAAGCGGATCAAACAAACGCTCAGCGAAGAATGGAAGCCTTACGGGCTCTGGCAAGACGTCGTGCTGCTGCAAACAGAAGTCGCATAGAAAATACGAATCCGGCTGCACAACAACAGCAACGTGTAACAGTAGAACTGGGAGATGGTCGTGAAATACAGCTACCTCCGGGTGTACCGGCGCCTCCCCAGCAGGTCTTGCAAAACATTCAGCGCAGAAATTCATCGCGAAATCCAGGCGGAGGCAACAATACACAGAATCCCGGAAGTGCTCCTTCCACTCCGAATACTTCAGTCCCAAACAATACGAACACTAGCGGAAACCAGAATAGCGGAGGCACTAATACAAACTCGGGGAACCAGAATTCTGGAGGGCCACCAACCTTCGTTCCGGGTGCTCCCCCGAATTTTACACCACCATCCCGTTGATAACATATGCTCGTCAGAAACAAGCCTAGTGCGTTAGCAGGATTACTCGCTGATTTAACCGAAGAGCAGCAACTGATGCTGGATGAGGCATCGCGCCAGAATCGCCTGCCTTTACTGGCTCAATTTTACCGTCTATCAGAGATCAAGACAGTCCGTAAAATTGGTGCTGTATGTAATCTTCCAGTAATGGAAGACTTCGAATTCACAAGCAACGCTTCCAGCATTTTGCCTCTTCGGCTCATCAATGAATACCAATGCCTTCCTATTAAGGACGTGGAAGTGGAAAACGACCAACTAGCGGTAATTACGTTGTGGCCACCCGAACCTGAGATGGATGACTGGATTTTTGCTGTTTCCGGAAAATATCCAGTTTGGCATTTGACTCCTGCAAAGGTATTGACAAATACGCTTACGCAGCAGTTCGGGGTGGGTGCAGATTCTTTAAGTGAATCTGACATAGCAACCGAAGACACCGGCCGTGAAGAAGCAGATGCAGAGGACGAAGACGCAGCCTTGATTCGCTTTGTGAATGAAGTTATCGCAAAAGCCATCCAGGATCGTGCCACGGACATACATTTTGAGCCCCTCAAGGATAGTCTGCAAATCCGCTACAGGATTGACGGAGAATTGGTACCGATACGCGTACCAGACAATCTGATACGTTATCAAGGCGCTATCATTTCCCGCCTCAAGATTATGTCTAAGCTTAATATTTCAGAGAAGCGCAGACCACAGGACGGCCGGATTAACTACAAGGCAGGCGGCACCGAGTTGGATATTCGTTTATCTACGATGCCTACAATGTATGGGGAAAGTGTGTCACTTCGCCTGCTTAACCAAAAGAACCAGCCGCTCTCGATGCCTGAACTGGGCATGTCTCCGGTTGAAGAACGTAAAATTCAGCGGGTACTGGATCTGCCACACGGGATCATACTCGTGACGGGTCCTACAGGCTCCGGGAAATCCACATCACTTACAGCTTTTATACGACATATTAACGCACCCGGACGCCGCATTATCACTGTCGAAGATCCTGTTGAATATGAAGTGGAAGGGGTTAATCAGACGCAGGTTCATGCTGAAATCGGCTTTAATTTTGCAAGCGCCCTTCGCCACATCTTACGGCAAGATCCTGACGTTATAATGGTTGGGGAAATTAGAGACCGTGAGACAGCGGATATTGCAATCCGAGCTGCGCTTCCCGGTCACCTGGTCTTATCCACCTTGCATACCAACGACGCACCGGGGGCCATTACTCGCCTCGTCGAAATGGAAATAGCGCCTTTTCTAGTGGCATCTGC
>CAYQCG010000361.1:0-3053 GCA_964415925.1 uncultured Puniceicoccaceae bacterium
GAAGACCTGCTGATTAAATATTATGATCTGTATCTCTCAGTTCACAGGCAGGATAGTCAATCTGAAGTCTACCAGAAATGGCAGGATGCATTTGCCCAGGCTAAATTACACGAGCATTCACAACTCTTGCTCCAGCTTGCAAGGATTGCTAGAAATGTTAGCCATGAAGCGGCCTATACTGCATATGAGGAAGCTCGTTTGAATAATGCACAGCTACTTCCCGTGGATTGGATGTCCTATTTCTCCTCCGCCTTCAACCTTCAGAATTTAATCTCTGCAAGCCGTATCGCTCAGGATACTTTAACTGCCTACCCGGATAATTCTGCGATGGTGAACAATGCCGCCTACGTTAGTGCCTTAACCCTCGATAATCCCAGACAATATATCGAGCAGATGGAGGAACTCGTTGAGGAAAATCCTGATGTTGAACAATACCGCATGACACTGGCCCTCTGTTATTTACAAAGTGAACAGCCCGGCAAGGCCAGAAGGCTCATTAATGACACTCCGATCCCTGAAGACTTCAGGGGCAAATTAATCTATGCCGCCGTATTGGCCGCCAATGATGAACAGATTTTCGCTTCCAACTTGATTCAAGATATCGATAACCAGGAACTCTTGCCAGAGGAACGCGAACTTGCCTCAAGTTTTATGGATAATAATTAAAGGCCCTTACCAATCGCTTGCATACGATGGACAGTACAACCACTGAAGAGAAAGAAACACGAAAGAAATATAGTCCCGCCGAAAAAACTGATACTGGTTCAAAGGCACTGAAATTACCAGACGCTGCATGGATGAGTATCATCGTTGGCTGGCTTGTCATGTGGGGGCTATTTATCTGGCAGCTTCGGCTCCACTGGGGAGGTGAATCCTACTACAGTTTCGGCTGGTTCGTCCCATTCGCCGCAGGATACCTCGCATATCGTCGCTTTCAGGATGATTGCCCCAGGCTGGAGACTTCACCATCCCGATTCAACTTTGCCGTAATCATCGTTATGGTGCTCGTCCTCTTCCTTATTCCGCTGCGGTTATTAAGTGAAGTGAACCCTATGTGGCGAATCCCTTTTAACCTGCAGGGTTTACTGATGATCTTCGGCACGCTCGTCCTCACCTGGGGATTAGGTGGTCGTAGATTCCTCCTGCATTTTTCATTCCCTATAATCTTTCTCGTTACCATGCTGCCATGGCCGTTCCGGATTGAGCTCTACATCATTCAAAGCTTTACCGAGAAAGTCGTTGAATTCAGTGTCCAGATTTTGCACTTCCTGGGCTATCCTGCTGTTGTTCATGGTAATACCATACATGTAGGCGATCAATCCGTGGGTGTGGACGATGCCTGTAGCGGAATTCGCTCCTTCCAGGCTTTGGGCATGGCAGCTCTCTTTCTTGGGGACTTGTTCAGGATGTCAATTTGGAGAAGAGTCGTCCTCTGTATTCTCGCCGCCGGAGTCACCTTCATCTTCAATTCCCTGCGCTCCCTTGCCCTCACTCTCATCGTCCTGAAGTCGGGACATGAAGCTTACGAGGAATGGCACGACCCGGTAGGCACCATTACTTTCATTATCAGTATCCTTGTCATCTTTGGTCTTACCGAACTCGTCAATATCGGTGCAAAAGGTATCAAAGATGCCTCTAACAAAGCGAAGCCACCTGCTTTTAACCCTCCAAAATGGGCTTTTGTTGGTCTGCCATTATGCGTTCTCCTCTGTGGTTTGATCGTCGAAGGTTGGTTCCGCTACAAGGAAATGAAGGTTGAAGTGCCTCCACAATGGACGATCCAATGGCCCCAGGAATCGGAGGATGGCTTCGAAATGCATCCTATTCCAGAAATCATCGAATCCGCTCTCGGGTATGACTACGGTTTTCATGGCGTTTTCCGCATGGGCAATTTTCAGACTGCGAGCATGTATTACTATGGATATACGGGTGGAGATCCAATCGCTACTGTTTCATCTTATGGACACTCTCCGCTCATCTGTATGGGTGCAGTCGGTGCAGAGCTCATCCGGACCGAGTCGCCTTTGGTTATCGAAAAGGGTGAAATTGAAATGTCTCTTCAGCACTTCCTTTTCAATGTTAAGCAGAATGACAGGAATTATGTTCAGAATATCTTCTACGTTGTCTGGGAGGATCGGAATATGGGCATTGATCCTGAACGGCTGCAATTCCTTGACTATGGGCTTCAGTTTGAACTCGTTGCCGCTGGTCGCAGGGATTATTCCAGAAAAGTCCTTCTTATTTCGGTTCCGGGAGCAAATACCGCCGAAACCGCACGACGTACCGTCCGTGAATTGCTCGATAATGTACTTCGTGAAGGTGAGGGTAGTGAAATTTCACCAAGCTGAGTCCGTTAGTCCAGTATAGCTTTACAGGCCGGCTACATTAATTTAGCCGGCTTTTTAATGCTCAGGAATCACGTATGCTGCTTATCATCCGGCTTTCCCGGGGAAGCAATGCCTGATTGCCAAGATTATTGACTTGCTCTTTGGCTTTATCCTTTAATCCGTTAGCCGCGTAGATCGTCGCTGCCATGACTTTCAAATAACGTGGACTGTTCTCATTCAAGAGGTTGGCTTCGTTGCTTCCTAGTATTTCCAGGGCCAGTTCCCGGCTGCCCTCCTGCAAATGTGCCAATGCCAGTGTTAAACGGAAATCCACTACGTTCGGATACTGTGCGACAAGTTCCTCCGCAACTTTACGGTTGAACGCTATTTCCCTTCTGTGAATCAGGTTCAAGTAAGCGATGAAGTTTTTCACGGCGGGGCTTTCCACGAAACTATCGTAGTCCAGATCATCCAGTACATTTAGTAATTGGGTTTCCTCTCCCAGATTATAATAGCTTTCCAATAGCATACGCTGGCCGATCGGTGCAGTTCTCTGGTTGTCCAGCAATCGAGTATAGAGTTGCCGCAGGATATCCCAGTTCTGTGTCCGTCGTAGTTCGTTCTCGATAATTCTGAATTCTTCAAAATCCACTACCTCTGCAGCCAACTCAAGGGTTTGTCGATATTCATCCTCGTTCCCCAACGCATTCAGGGCCCGTGCTCGAA
>CAYQCG010000362.1:0-3053 GCA_964415925.1 uncultured Puniceicoccaceae bacterium
GTCCGGATACTATGCCCAAATCAATTTTGCGTATATAAATAACCGTGCAAAGCGTATCGACATCCTGCTGGCAGAATTATTGATACGTTCACAAGGCAAGCTAAGGTTGGGACTCGATCTTAAGGGAGGTGTCAGCTTCACCTTCAAAATTAATGAGGCGGAACTGGCCGAGGATGAATTTCGCCGGCAGGACCAGATATCGCAAGCAATGGAGGTCATCACACAGCGTGTTGACGGGTTGGGCGTTGCTGAGTCGGTTATTCGTCTAAAGGGTGATAACCGCATAGAGGTTCAAATGCCCGGCATAAATACTCGAGACAATCCTGAAGCCGTCCAGAATCTCAGTAAACCTGCCCAACTCAGTTTCCATTTAGTCCATCGCACCGCAAGCCCACGAACGAATCCAGATCCGCCTTTAGGTTACATTGAAAAGACCCTTGAGCGGGAAGACCGACAAACTGGAGAATTAATTCGGACGCCTATATATATCAAACGTATTCCGGAAATGGGAGGGGAAATTATCCAGGAAGCCTATGCCGTACCGAATGAGCTGGGCGGATACCGGGTAATCCTTGACCTGTCTGATGAAGGCAGCGAACTATTCGCTACAACTACTCGCAGGATTGCCCAGGAAAACCAGCGCACTAACAGTATTGGCCAATTGGCAATCGTATTGGACGACTATCTCTACAGTGCACCGACAGTACGACAGGAAATCGCTGGTGGATCGGCAGAAATTACAGGTCAGTTCAGCCAACGCGAAGCCATCGAGCTGGCCAATGTGTTGAATAATCCACTGGAAGTCGGCCTTGAAATCGAAGAGCTGTATGAGATTGGTCCGACACTCGCAGCGGATGCCCGCAACGCTTCTATCAACGCTGCGATGTGGGGAGCAATACTGGTTACACTATTCATGATATTTTACTATCGCCTGGCTGGGTTCGTCGCAATGAGCACGGTGGTCTTGAATGTAATTCTCGTCCTGGGTTCATTAGCCAGCTTTGGTGCAACCCTCAGTCTCCCTGGAGTTGCTGCCTTGGTATTGACTATTGGAATGGCTGTGGATGCGAACATACTGATTTTTGAACGTATCCGTGAGGAGGTGAAAATAGGAAAGAGCCTCCCTGCAGCTGTTTTAGCAGGATTCGACAAAGCCTTTTCCACAATTGTAGACGCCAATGTGACGACGTTTATTACGGCATTTATACTCTATTGGCTGGGGAGCGGCCCGGTAAAAGGATTCGGGGTAACCCTGATGGTTGGTATACTCGCAACAGTGTTCTGTGCGCTAATCGTCAGCCGATGGTCACTTGAGTTGCTCGTTAACACAAACGTGATGAAATCCTTTCCTAAATTCCAGATACTGGGAGAACGTGAAACCCCGTTTCTGGATTTTGCACGCAAAGCATTTACCGGCTCATGGTGTATTGTAGCACTGGGTGTCGTCGCAGTAATTTTCCACTGGGATGTGATCTTCGGTATCGATTTTGTCGGAGGAGATGAAATCATTGTGGCTTACGAAGAACGTATCGATTCACAGCAAATTGATAACGTAGCTGCAAATACTCAGTATGCTGACGAAAACAACCAGATTCAGACTTTTGGTGAAGTCAATCCGCAATACCAGTCACTGGTCGGCCAAGAGCAGGAGGTCATCAAGATTCAGACCGAAGCAGGAAAAGGTGAGTATTTCTTTAATGCTTTGCTCTCCTATTTTCCGGATGCCGGCCTGGAGCTATTAGGCGAAACAAGAATTGGGCCCTCTGTCGGAGATAGTGTAACAAATAGTGCGATCGTTTCGATCCTTGTGGCCCTTCTGTTTATCCTCCTATATATCGCAATCCGCTTTGAGTTCGGTTATGGAATTGGAGCGATTGTGGCGACGTTGCACGATGTAATTATGACCGTTGGTTTATTCGTTGCACTTGGGGAGTTCCTCAACATGGGTAGCGGCCAATTCACCTCACCAATGATTGCTGCCATCCTCATGACCGTAGGATATTCGATCAATGATACCATTGTTGTCTTTGACCGCATCCGCGAAGAGCTGGATATCAATCCGGGAATGAATCTGCGACGGGTTGTACATCAGGCAATCAATCGAGTCCTCTCGCGAACAGTCTTGACCAGTGCTACAACGCTCTTTGCTTCGGGTGCACTGTATATGCTTGGTGCGGGAATTGTCGTGGATTTTGCCCTGGTTTTCATGATCGGGATTCTAACGGGGACCTTCTCGTCTATCTTCATTGCCAGCCCTGTCTTCTTCTGGTATCATAAGGGTGATAGACGAAAAGTTGAAGAAAGGCATATCCTGCCGACCTACGACTGGACCAGCGAAGACGCTGGTAAGCCAACTGCAAAAGCCACCGTAGAATAATTTCTTATGCGCTGGTCAACGGCTGCCGTAGACGCCCACAAGCGATCTGAATTAAGCCGTCAGCTAGGCGTATCCACAGCTGTCGCCACATTACTGCTTCAAATTGGTGTGGATAACCCTGAGGATGCCCATGTCTTTCTACAGCCAAGGTTAAGACAACTCTCGGATCCGTTCCAACTTCAAAACATGGAAGAGGTGGTTCTAAGGCTCAAAAAGGCGATGAGAGAAAGACAATCTATCCTTATCTTCGGTGATTACGATGTAGACGGTATTACCAGCATTACATAACTCCTGAGCGTTTTGAATTCCTTCGGTATATTTCCCAAGTATTTTGTCCCATTAAGATTAGAGGAAGGCTACGGATTAAGCCGTGATGCACTGGAACGTGCACTGGAATCGGACAAGCCCGATCTACTCATTACCGTAGACTGTGGTACCAATAGTTGTGAAGAAGTCGCCTGGCTCAGTAAACAGGGTGTTGATACCATCATTATAGACCATCATACGTGCAAACTTAGCACACCGCCTGAAGCCCTGATCATTAATCCACACTTATCACCAGATTCGGATATGCCCTGGCGTGACCTTTGTGCAGTTGGTCTTGTTTTCAAAGTGGTTCATGCCCTTCTAAAAGCCATGCGTGAAGACGGAGACGAACAGGCATACAAACTACCCC
>CAYQCG010000363.1:0-3050 GCA_964415925.1 uncultured Puniceicoccaceae bacterium
CTCCGGTGGTCTCCATGGTGTCGGGGCCAAGTGCGTTAATGCGGTCTCGGAATTCTTCGAGGCCGACGTCTCCCGCGACGGCAAAGTCCACCACATGGAGTTTTCCCGCGGCAAGACAACCCAGAAGATGAAGGTCATCGGGACGACCAGGAAAACCGGCACCAAGATCACTTTCATGCCGGACCCGGAAATCTTCCTCACCACCCGCGAATTCAAATGGGACATTCTGGCCAAGCGACTCCGCGAACTCGCCTTCCTCAATCCCGGCATCCGTATCGAACTGAAAGACGAACGCCATAACCGCAGCGAAACTTTTAGCTTCAAGGACGGAATCGCCGAGTATGTCGCCTTCCTCAACCGCTCCAAGGAGGTGGTCCACAAGAGCCCTATCAGCTTCAATGGCGAAGCCCCTTCCAACGACGAAAAAGATGCCCCCATGATCATCGTGGATGTCTCGCTACAGTATAATGACAGCTACAGCGACCAGATCTTCGCTTATGCCAACAGCATCCATAATATCGAGGGCGGCACCCACCTGTCCGGTTTCCGCACAGCTTTAACCCGCATTATCAACACTTACGCTAAGGCGAACAATCTGGTGAAGGAAAAGGACCCCCAGCTCTCGGGTGATGATGTCCGCGAAGGACTTACCGCCGTCATCAGCGTCAAGGTTCCCGAGCCGCGCTTTGAGGGCCAGACCAAGACCAAACTTTCCAATGGAGAAGTCGATGGCATCGTCCAGCGTATCACCGGAGAAAAGCTGAAATACTATTTTGAAACCAACGCTTCCGACGCCAAGAAGATCATCAACAAGTGCCTCAATGCAGCCCGCGCCCGCGAAGCCGCCCGCAAGGCTCGCGATACCGTCCGCAAGAGCGCACTTTCCGGCGGCGGACTGCCGGGCAAACTCGCCGACTGCTCCGAAAAAGACCCCGCCATCTGTGAGCTCTTTATCGTCGATGGCGATTCCGCCGGTGGAAGCGCCAAACAGGGCCGTGACCGTCGTTACCAGGCCATCCTGCCCCTCTTCGGCAAGCCCATCAACGTGGAAAAGGCACGACTCGACAAGGCCCTCAACAACCGCAATATCCAGCTACTGACCAGCGCCCTTGGCACCGGTATCGGTAACCATGAAGGCGACGGCGCGTTCGACCCGGACAAATCACGCTATCACAAGATCATCTTCATGGCGGATGCAGACGTTGACGGCGCCCACATCCAGACCCTCTACCTCACCTTCTTCTACCGGCACATGAAGGGTATTATTGAGAAGGGCTTCCTCTATCTCGCCCAACCGCCGCTCTATAAAATCAAGCGTAAACGCCGTGAGCAGTACATCGACAACGATGACGAGCTCAACCGCATCCTCCTCGAACTCGGCAGTGAGGACGTTACCCTCGTCCGTGTCCGCGACCAGCACACCTTTCCCCCTACCAAGGTCGACAAGATGGTCGAGGCCCTCACCCGCCTCGAGGTCCTCGGCGGAGGTGTCACCCGCTACGGTTGCGACCTGGCTACCTATCTCGACCAGCACTACGAGGACAACCACTTGCCCAAATACCTCGCCCGTATCCGTACCGGCAATACGGAAGTCTTTGAATTCCTCAGGGACGACGAGGAACAGGGCCGTTTCAAAACCAAAATGGGCTTTACGGATGTCTACGAGGAAACCCTCATCACCCAGGTTCAGAACAACGGCACGACCGTTAACCGGCGTGTCAGCGTCCATGAAATCTATGAAGCAGCGGAAACCTCCAAGATCCTCAACGAGATCAAGCGCATCGGCCTGGATGTCTCACAGTGGAGCCGCACTGACGAGCCCCGCTACCACCTGATCGAAAACAAGGGTGAGAAAAGCGAACACATCCTCGAGCTGCACAGCATCCTCGAACTGGTACAGAAAATCCGCGAGCTGGGACGCCGCGGCCTTTCCATCCAGCGGTACAAGGGACTCGGTGAAATGAATGCCAAGCAGCTTTACGAAACCACCATGGACCCGGAAAAACGCCGCCTCCTCAAGATCAATATCGAGGACGCCGCCGAAGCCGAGCACACCTTTTCCATGCTCATGGGCGATGATGTCCCCTCACGCCGCGCCTTCATCGAAGACAACGCCCTCAACACCAGCTATCTGGATGTGTAAATGAGTATAGCAATTAGCATTGTTGCGCGAGTCGTATCACTATATTGCTTCTGGTTTGTGAATGTCCGGATAGGCTCAATACAGTTTCAAAGACCCTCGCTGAAATCGTTACTGGAGAATAGAAAAGTTGACGGCCCCAAAATAGTCATTCGAACTACAATTTTCTGCAACTCGTCCATCGGACAAAGGATCGAGTATCTATTTGCAGAATTACTTTTCCCAGACGACAAGGAGAAGGTATTTACTATTAGGGCCATTAAGGATAATACGCTTAACTTAGCTCCCTCACTATATGTTTCTCGTGAAGGTATTACTTATGATCACCATTTTCTTCTGAACAGAGCGCCAGATCAATCAAGCGACACCTTTTTTGTTTCTGGAAAATATACATTGAAAATTCTTGGCCGAGATAATCGCAGTAAGAAGATACAGGTCTTTCTAACATCTCATTTTTCTGTCGAAAAACCACAGGTTGCTGAGATTTTTGATGATGATATTATCTATACATACATTCTTGATCCTTTAAGCAATAGATGCACACAGAATTTACTTTCGGGAACCAGCAACTTTAAATATAATATATAATGAAACTCAAAGCCGTCATACACGAAGCTGAAGAAGGTGGCTACTGGTCCGAGATCCCGGCCATCCCCGGCTGCGCCACCCAGGGCGACACCTTCGAGGAACTTCTCCACAACATCTATGAGGCGGTGGAAGGCTGCCTGAGCGTGGATGTTGGCGATACCGACCCTGACTCAACTGGAAAGGTTATCGAGATTGCCGTGTGAAACAGATTTCGGGAAAGGATTTCTGTAAGGTGCTCGAGCAACATGGATGGTCCTGTGTCAGAATCAAGGGCAGTCACCACATCTATATGAAAGAGGGAGAGAAACTGCGGTTGTCCGTT
>CAYQCG010000364.1:0-3036 GCA_964415925.1 uncultured Puniceicoccaceae bacterium
ACGGTTAAGATTAGTATCGCCAGAAGAAATATCAATATAGCTCCAAGCCACACCCACTTTTTATCGAGTTGGTAAAAGGTTGCTGGATTATTAACGAAATTACTCTCGTCTGGTAGCTGGGAAATCTTTATGCCCCGGCTTTCGAGTTCGTTCAAATCAAACCAGTATTCAGCAGCGTTGTAAATTTTGGGAGGTATTTCCCCGCTGGATTCGCCATGCAGTATCTTGATTACTATTTCAGTGAGTTGTCGGGCTTCCTCATCCGTGTCTTGCAGATATCCACCGATTATACCTTTTCCTAGATGATATTTATGGAAGCCAAAAACCGGGACGTTACTATGCGTAACAATATCCTCAAGTATTTCGAGTTCGTGGGATGATTGTTCTGATGCGCTCTTGTCCCAGCTCTCAAAGATAATTGCATATGTTTCATCCAGTGATGAAATCCTTTTAAGCATCTCGATTTTATCAATCTCATCACTTACAATTAATGAAATATCACTAATGTGTACGTTCAACTGCGAGTCCAGCTGATTGAGGTCAGCTTTCCAGCTACTATTATTCAGGCTATCGACAATTATGCTCAGCTTGTTTACCTTCGGATAGATTTCGTTGATGAGCTTCAGGTTTTGCGCTATAGGAAAATCAGTTATCAAACCAGTCGAGTTGGGTTTTTTCCGCCAGAGCTTCTCTTCGTTCTTGCGCATTCCAGCAAATACGACAGGGACATTTGATAATTCCGGCATGTAGTCTTTAACGAGTCTAAAGGCTTTTTCGTGGGTGACGATTATCAAGTCAATTTTCACCTTACCATTGCCGCCCTGACTGTACCGCGATGCATACTTTACATTCAGGTAACTGGCGACCTTCTTTAATGTGTAATACAATGTAGATCCGAGGGTTTCCTCATGCAATTGCACATAATGATCATGTTCACTGAATCTGTGCTCTAGTTCGTGCGTTATATTATCTGTCCAGAGTCTATCGTGGCCGTAGGTATGGAGGAGCAGAATTGATTTGCCAGGCTCGATAACTTGTTGCAAGCCAACTGATTCATCACCATGTAGGAATGAGGTACCTGCGATATACAAGCTTAAGAGCGTGAATAACCGCAGAAAGTTTTCACGCCACCCGGGTGATTTTGGGTAGAAAAGCATACGAATTCGAACTGACGCTGTGTGCGATTTTCTTAGGTTATTTATCGGACAGGATGAACTTACTATTAACAGAAATAGGTATATTTCTCAATAAAAGCTATCTTTTCAGCATCAGGTAAATAATTTGATCCAAATGAGTTAAGATAAAGTCCGGCTGGATCTTACAGAATTTTTCGTCCTCAACTCTTAATCTCAATGATCTCTGGTCACCGGCAAAGAGGGCTGTTTTCAAACCACATTCTTGAGCAGGCCAAATATCGTTCCGCATATCATTCCCAACATATAATGCTTCAGAGGGTAAAATATCCTTCTTTTGCAGATTTTCGACAAGAAGTTGGTAGAGGCTGATTGAAGGCTTACCCTCCCTCAGTTCATAAGACCAAATGCTGCATGACTGTGAAAATGAAAGATCCTTAAGTGTATTTCCTAGCAATGCAGGGAAGAAGAGTGGAGTAAAGAACTGTGCGTTAGAAACAATTCCCAAAGTGATGTTTTCAGATTCGAGTTGCTCAAGTGTGTTAAGCAATTCCGGCATGGGCCAAACCGGGTTAACCCTGCACTCGTATTCGATGGCAAGTTTGCACAAAATATCATTACTCAGTTCCTGTTCGAGAGTTCTCTCCGCATAAAGTTCAGTTGTGAACTCCTTCCAAACGTCTCGTAGTTCTACTTCAGGAAATGCTATCCCCTCAGTTCTACGAAGTTCCTGGTGCTTACCGATAGTGCCGTGGAATCGATTCACCAGATCGTTTGAGCCTTTGAGCAATTTAATGCCAAGGGCTGCAAAAGCATGATGCATCTGTTGCTCCCTGTCCTCCGGATTGGCAAGGCTAATATCGCCCGATCCGGATATGATCATTGTTCCATAGACATCAAAAATAACAGCCTTCAATCCTTCAATGGGTGTGATTTGGGGTTCCAGATCAGTGGAAACCGGTTCCATTGGGTAGCTTAAACGCTTAATACGTGCAATCAGGTCTTCCATATCAGCTTTTCAATAACCTGAATTGTCGTGGATCGAGAAAACAGTCCAGTAGTTTTTCCGGATCAAGGTAATCCAGCGTGTCCTGGTCAGAATGAACTAATGACGTATATATTTTCAGAAGCTTTTCACCATAAGCGTCATTACTGTAATGTTCCCGGATGATTTGTTTCTTCTTCTCTGTCTGAGTATCCTCAATATTTAATAAATCTATTTGTGATGACATATGATTCTGCAGCTCTCGGGATTGCACAGTCTGGCGGAGGACTTCTTCTTGTGCGATTTCATCCAGGGCACCAAAGTCGATGTTGTCGTCATAAGTAACGGATTTGAGAGCCTCTTCGACATAATTCTCATGGAAAACGTGCGCGAAGGCTTCGTATGTATCCCGAACTGCTTTTGCCATTCGCTGTCTGAGCCCCTTTTGATCAATTGCCGAGAAAGGAACCATGATTGCATTATAGAGATCGTCCATTGGATATCCTATTTCAACAAAGTCCTTTGTGACAGACGGCAGATTTCGTCCCCTGAGTGGTTTTCCGAACAAGGCCGGCTCGAGGAAAGCAAGTCCGAATCCTTCGGCGACACTTGTGGTTAATAATGCATCTGACCGCACCATCCAGTCCTCAAAGCTGAATGATTCACTTGCTACGACGCCCAGTTTCGCAGGTAGATTTAGTTCTTGGGCAAGGTTTTCCCAGTTACGATGGATTGATTGCCATTCCGGGTTTGCGGGTGGCAGCGTGGTGGCAAAGAAGTCATCATCTTTTCCCAATGTTGAGAGTAAAAGAAATTCTCCTATATTTTTCCTGCGAATACCGCGTGTTGGATAAATGAATGCACGCTGAGCCGAAGGGAGTGGATTGTTTTCTGTCTGTTCCGGAAGTGAGGGTACCC
>CAYQCG010000365.1:0-3011 GCA_964415925.1 uncultured Puniceicoccaceae bacterium
TTGCTCACGGTTAACGCCTTTATCGCTTTCTTTCGTCAAGCTCGATGAATGTCCTCCTTTCAGTCTACACCGGAATGCTCTTCGGTGTTGCATGCTATATGCTTCTACGTCGAAGCCTGACCCGTGTCATTATCGGTATCATTTTACTGGGCCAGGCCGCCAATCTGGCTGTCTTTCTTGCCACAGGGCTCTCCTCCCGTCAGCCGCCTTTAATCGATCAAGAGCAGGACACTCTTGCCGCTAGCGCAGCCGATCCGTTGCCCCAGGCTCTTGTCCTGACAGCTATTGTTATTAGTTTTGGTATCGCAGCATTCTCACTGATGCTCTTCAAGCGGACCTATCGGGCAATGGGTTCGGATGATATCAAGACCTACACAGGGACGGACAAGGTATGAGCTATATTTTAATCAGTTGCCTGGTCATCCCTTTGCTCTTTGCTTGCCTGGGTATTCTATTTTGGGGTCGATACAATGCACAGTTAGTCGTGCTGGTGAGTGGTTCGGCTGCACTTTTGGTATCGGGTTTCTACCTTCTATATCTCACGAGTGAAGGCGCACTGTTGACCCATCATATCGGCGGATGGCCGGCACCCTATGGTATTGTTCTGGTAGCTGATACGCTGTCCGGACTTATGGTTGCGGTATCTGGCCTGATCGCGTTGGCGGTTTCACTCTATGCTTGTTTTGATTTTCCTCAGGAGCGAATTGCCAAAGGCTTCACCCCCCTCTTCTTCTTCCTCCTCTTGGGAGTGAACGGGGCTTTCATCACCGGAGACCTGTTCAATCTTTTTGTATGGTTCGAGGTCATGCTGCTCTCTTCCTTCGTGCTACTTGTTATGGGTGGTGAGAAAGAACAGTTGGAAGGTGCCATTAAATACCTGACGATTAATTTGGTCTCATCCGCCTTTTTCCTCATTGCCGCAGGCCTCATTTACGCGAAAGCCGGCACATTGAACATGGCAGACCTTTCCTTGAAGTTGGCAAACAGTCCAAATCAGCTGTTCATCAACAGTAGCGCCATACTCTTACTGGTTTCTTTTTCCATTAAAGCAGCTCTCTTTCCCTTCTTTTTCTGGTTGCCATCTTCTTATCATACCCCGCCTATTGCCATAAGTGCGCTGTTTGCCGGATTACTTACAAAGGTCGGTGTTTACGCCATGATGCGGGTATTCGGAGGAGTCTTCTCGCAGAACTTTGAGACCGTGCAGTTGCTCTTACTGGGCCTCTCTATTGCCACGATGGTGACAGGCGTTCTGGGAGCGGCTGCCCACTTCGAGATACGTCGTATACTCTCGTTTCATATTATCAGTCAGATCGGCTACATTGTTTTAGGTTTGGCTTTGTACACCCCCCTTGCTTTGTCTGCTGCGATCTTTTACACCCTGCACCACATCATTGTGAAAGCGAATCTGTTCCTTCTCGGGGGCATTGTTGAACGCATCCTGGGAACAGGCCAGCTGAAACATACGGGGGGACTGTATCGTGACTTTCCACTCCTGTCCGCGCTGTTCTTTATCCCCGCTTTCTCACTGGGTGGGATCCCTCCTCTTTCCGGCTTCTGGGCAAAATTAGGCATCGTCAGGGCTGGTCTGGATGCGGAAGCCTATATAGCGGTGGGAGCCGCGCTGGCGGTAGGCGTATTAACGCTCTTTTCTATGACTAAGATATGGGCAGAAGCTTTCTGGAAGGATCGACCGGGAGAAACGAAAGGTTCATCAGCCACTGTGGGTGTTAGATTGAGAGTCAGGGGCTTATATCTGCCAGTTGCTCTGCTGGTTTGCTTTACGCTCTTCATTAGTTTTCTTGCGCAACCGTTATGGAGCCTCTCTGCACAAGCCGCAGAGCAGCTTCTGGACATTATACCTTATCAAGAGGCGGTCTTGGACCGCAAAGACGTATGAACATAGTCAAACGTTTATCCAATCTACCAGGTTTTTTTCTCTTCTTCATGAAGGAGGTCATACTCTCTAATATTCGGGTAGCGGCAGATGTCCTGACTCCCCAGGACAAGAGTCGTCCAGCCATCATAGCCATGTCCTTGCCTGAACTTAACGATAATCAGGTCTTCATGCTCAGCAGCATGATCACCATGACACCGGGGACCTTGAGCCTGGATTTAAGCGAAGACCGGCGCACCATTTATATCCATGCAATGTATCTCTATGATCGAGCCGCCTTTGAACATGATGTCACTCACCGTTACGTGAGAATGATTAAGCGAATACTGTAACGCAATGAACAACCTCATCGCCATCCTCTTTTCACTCGTCTTGTTGTGCGCCATTGCCATTACCCTATACAGGGTGCTATATGGATCCAGCTTGGCAGATCGGGTCATTGCCTTCGACTTGATAGCGGCACTGCTGATTGCAAAGCTGGTCATCTGGTCCGTCAGCCTGGATAACGTATTCCTCTTGGAAATTGCTGTGGCTATTGCCCTGGTTGGGTTCCTCGCTACGGTTGCTCTCGCCCGTTATCTCGAACTGCGTGAACGATGATTACAATAATAGCATACGCAGTCATGACGGTGGGCATCTTTTTCTGCCTTATTGCAGCTATTGGCACATTCCGATTTAAGGATGTCTATTGTAGAATGCATGCAGCCACCAAGGCTGGCGCTTTTGGAGTATCAAAGCTATTGATGGGGGTTAACATTCTGGAATTTTCCTGGCGTTCATTTTTAACTTCGATCCTTATCATATTTTTCTTCTACCTCACAGCTCCCATTGCTGCTCATCTCATAGGGCGTGCTGCTTACCGCTCGGGAATAAAAGCTGATCCAAGAACCAGCCCAGATGAGTACAACCAAAGCTGGCAGTAGACATAACTTGCCACCAATTCCATGGTGCCCCCTCCGGGATTCGAACCCGGTTTAACGGTCCAGGAAACCGCGGTTCTATCCATTGAACTAAGAGTATAAGTAATTGTATTTTAATAAGTTAAGTTATCTGTACAAAAGGTATATTTTCAACTTGTAACCCACATAGTTTAAGCATGCCTCAAGGCTGCTCA
>CAYQCG010000366.1:0-2978 GCA_964415925.1 uncultured Puniceicoccaceae bacterium
TACCAGCCTCGTCAAGAATCGAGAATCCTTGTCTGTGCTTGTACTTCAATACAGATTTCTTGTTCTTAAGTTTCTCACGTACTTCGGTAATTACTTGGTATTCTTGATAACCTCCAAGCTCGTAAATGAGCCACTGGCGTATATCCTCAAAATAGAGGCTCGTTATACCGTAGAATCCATCGAGCTTGCCATGGACAAAATCATCTTTCTTAAAGCCTGGGACATACACTGAGCCATCGCGGCGGGAAAGCACCAGAAAACCAGGATCGTACAGCCGAAGAGCATCCTGGAGGTCTTCTTCAGCTTTTTCGATTGGATAGTCGAGATTCACAGTATCGATAAATGGACTCATATGGGGGTGGTCCATATTGTGTATGCCAACCGTGGGAAAAACTGCTACCGTTGAGTCTCCAATCTTCTTAAACTGGTAGTAATAAGCCCAGTATTCCTGGCGAGTGTCAGGCGGAAACCGGAATACACTGCACGAAGTAAGACCGAATGTGGCCAGAATGAGAAAAAACCTCATATAAAGTGACTCAATATTACGGCAACTTTTCAATGTTCACTACGGCAATGGGACGATCAGAAAGCTTGAGAAATACGGTGTCGGGAAATTAACTATTCCTTATCAGGAGAACCAGAATTACGTGAGAATAACACCGATGACAATCCAGAACTATTTGTAGCTATCTGCGCTTTTCTGTGGTTATGGTCCATCAATCCTCTGCTTTCCAGCGGAGGTAGCCGCGGGTGTTGAGGACGATGAGGATGCAGTTGGAGATGGGGTTGGCGAGGCTGCCGGCCATAATGCCGAAGACGGCCCAGAAGACGTTGGAGCCCATCCCGTAGACGAAGCCGATACGTTGCTTTTTGCCGAGATAGTAGATGGTGAGGAAGGTGCAGGCCATGGCCGCCCAATCGACCCCGTAGTAGCTGGTGAGTTGCTGAAGCATGAGTCCACTGGGGCAACATTCATGCCAAAGGGCAAGGGATTGAAGAGAAATGAGCCTGTTCAGCTACTTTTCGAGGAGGAGGTCGGCAAGATCCAAGTCAGGGAGGGAATCAAAATTGACCGGTTCCAGGGAACGCCGGAAGACTGAGACTCTGCAGAAATTATCCTTTAACAGATTAGCCACAACTTTGAGGTCATGACCTGCTTTCAGCATCTGGCGGGGCGACCATTCAAGGATGACTTTGAGATGGACATTGGCTTGGAGGATCTGCTGCATGCCCTGTAGAACTTCGTATTCGTGACCCTCAACATCAATCTTGATAATGTCGATTCTCTCGTGAAGATCTACAGGAACAGCCGAATCAAGCTTACGGCAAGGAACGGTATGCTCCGAAGCAAGAGCGGCTTTAGATTCCGGGTGCAGGCTTCCATGGGCGGAGCGATCGATGGTTGCATAGAAAGCGGTTTCGCCATCATTTTCACCGATGGCAAACGGGTGGACTTCCCACGGGCACGTAGCGCCATTGACAAAGAGGTTCTTACGCAGGAGAGGCAATAGGTGGGGGCTGGGTTCAAAGGCGAAGACCTGGCCAGAACCTTCCAATCCGATGTGCACAGCGGCAAGACTGGAAAAGTAACCGATGTGTGCACCAACATCGACAAAGCAGGTGTCCGGAGTCAGAGTGTCGACAAGGTAATTTGAAATATACTTTTCCCAATATCGCGAGGTAACGAGCTTGGGCGTTATGACTGTGTCTTCAGCTGGGCAATAGCAAATCGTCTGGTAGTAAGTCTGGATCAGCATGAGGCCGTTGCCCATATTGGTGGCATTGGTTTCGGATAAACGGCGGATATACTCCAGCTGCCTTAGTATCTGATCCTCCTTATTCATGGGAAGCGGCTATTCCTGATCTTCTGATCGGCGAAAGCGAGCTTCATCTTTTTCGGTCCAGGACTGGTCTTTGGCGCGCGGTTCCTGGTCGGACATGGGTTTGCCGGGTGTAGCGGTAAAGGGGCCACCCATCATGGGTGCGGGGAGGACCGGTGCTGCGGACTGCTCATCGGGATCCTCACCGGGGAGTTCGGTTTCGATTCCAGCGAGGGGAAAGTCCTTGCGGAGGGGATAATATGGATAGCCTTCCCACATCAGGATGCGTTTGAGGCTCGGGTGATTATCGAAAGTAATCCCGAACATATCGTAGGTTTCGCGCTCATGCCAGTCGGCGGCAGGAAAGACATCGGTGAGACTAGGGAGGCTGGGCTTGGTGGGTGACTGGCAATCAGCCGTAATGCGCATGTATTCGTGGGTGGTGAGATTATGGAGATGATAAACACCGGTGTAGCGCACGGGTTCGTTTTCACCCCAATCTATGGCTGTAATGTCAACGAGCAAGGTGTAACCGTGCTCGTCACGGAGGCTGCGGAGAAAGCTGACCAACTTATCCACCGGGCAGTTGTAGGCTGGATGGTCTAATGATTCACGCAATGTGAGGAAGTCGTAATGGTCCTGAAACGACATGATCTAAGTAGAGGCAAGGAATCAGAGGGCGTCAAGTATCAGGCTTTAATACCCCAAAAGATGGAGGAACCGTCGTTTCGGGTGAAGAATGTTGAGTATTCTGTGAAATCCATATGCTCCAGCATAGCTTGAACCGTGTCCTCCTCAAAAATATCGTGGCAAAGCAGAATTCCACCGGGTAACAGCAGCCTGTCAACGGTGGGAATGTTGCGTTTAATTTCAGAGACACTGTGAGTGGCGTCACAGAAAATCAACCCGTAGGTGCGGTCAAAGGGATACTCGATGCAGTCACCCTTTATGAATGAAGTGACAAATCTATTAAGTTTCCGGTCTTTGAGATTCTTCTCAAGTAGAGCCATAGAACCGCCGGGGTATTCGATGACATCGCGATATTTCTGTTCATTCTTGTGTCCAGCGATGGAGAACCCGAAACATTCCTGCCATTCTTCTTCTGATGCGATTCCAAAGTCGATAATATCATACCGACGCTTCAGTTTTCGCTCTCTG
>CAYQCG010000367.1:0-2965 GCA_964415925.1 uncultured Puniceicoccaceae bacterium
CGCGCAGTAATCTTTGAGCGTATCCGGAAAGCAACGACACCCCTCAAGGGTCGTGTGGAACTGCCCGCCTACGATTCTTCGGCCAGTGTATCCAGGTATGGAAAAGTAACGCTGTCGGACACCGGTTTAATTGCTTATTTTGCAGAACGGTGGCAAGCCACCAGCGGTATTTGGGCAAATAGCTTCAAGGATCTGGTAGCGCTCTTGCAGAACGATGGCAGTTCCAAAGGTTATTGTGCTCCACAGCTTTCAGATGCATTATTGAAGCATTGGCCGGAAGCACCTGTTTCGACTGAATTTCACCGCAGCTCCATTGACAATTACGCCTTCGGTATAACGCCGGCCTGGGGAGCCATTGCCGAAACGGGTACGGTCATCCTGACAGATGTGGAAACCCCTGCCCGCCTCGCAGCCCTGGCACCCTGGACCCACGCAGCCGCTGTGCCCAGGGAGCGAGTATTCCTTTCAGTTTCTGACGCTATTTCCAACCTTCCACAGGATCCCTCCATAATCTTCGTGACCGGACCCAGCAAGACCGCCGACATAGAAGGTATTTTAATCGAAGGAGTGCATGGTCCCGGTAAACAGATCGCTTTAATTCTATAGTATTTATATCTCAATTCAATTCACTATGAACAACCCTATCCTCACAAACTTGCCTAAAGTCGGCATCAGGCCAACTATCGACGGACGCTTGGGCGGTGTCCGCGAGTCTCTCGAAGAACAGACCATGAACCAGGCAAAACGCGTTGCCTCCTTAATCAGTCAAAGCTTGAAATATCCAACCGGCAAGGCTGTCGAATGTGTGATTGCCGACACTTGTATCGGAGGTATCGCAGAAGCGAATGCCTGCGCTGAAAAATTCCGCCGGGAACAGGTCGGTGTTTCGCTCACCGTTACCCCGTGCTGGTGTTACGGATCGGAAACCATGGACATGGACCCTCATACACCAAAAGCGGTATGGGGCTTTAATGGGACCGAGCGCCCCGGTGCCGTTTATCTGGCGGCAGTATTGGCAGGTCATACACAAAAAGGTATCCCCGCTTTTGGGATCTATGGCAAAGATGTGCAAGACGCAGGCGAGACCGGCATCCCCGAAGATGTTGAAGAAAAACTATTGAATTTTGTCAGTGCGGGACTCGCAGTTTCCATCATGCGGGGCAAAGCTTACCTTTCCATTGGGGGAACCTCAATGGGAATTGCCGGTTCGATGGTTGACTCAAACTTCTGGGAGAAATGGTTGGGAATGCGTGTCGAGGACATCGATATGTCCGAGATTGTCGGTCGAATCAATAATGAGTTGTATGATCAGGAGGAATACGAAAAAGCCCTCGCCTGGGTAAAAGCAAACTGCCCGGAAGGTGATGACTATAACGACGCAGGAGGTAAACGTTCCCGTCAGACACTCGATGAGGAATGGAAAACGAACGTTAAAATGGCCCTGATTGCAAGGGATCTGATGGTGGGGAATCCGAAACTTGCCGAACTTGGATACGGAGAACAGGACCAGGGGCATAATGCCATAGCGGCCGGCTTTCAGGGTCAGCGCCAGTGGACCGACTACTTCCCCAACGGTGACTTCCTTGAAGCCATTCTCAACACATCATTCGACTGGAACGGTAAACGTCCACCCTATATCGTAGCCACCGAAAATGATGCCATGAACGGGGCCACTATGTTATTCGGATACTTGCTGACGAACACAGCACAGATATTTGCCGACCTGCGGACTTACTGGAGCCCGCAAACAGTCAAACGTGCAACCGGCCACGACTTGGATGGACCGGCGAAAGACGGCATACTTCATCTTATCAACTCCGGCCCCGCAGCGTTAGACGGCACGGGCGAACAGTCAGTCGACGGCAAGCCCGCCATGAAGCCCTTCTGGGAAATCACTGATGAAGAGGTCGATGCCTGCCTCAAGGCAACAACCTGGCATCCCTCCATAACGGAATATTTCCCCGGTGGTGGAATGAGCACACGCTACCGCACAAAAGGTGGTATGCCCGCTACAATGACCCGGATCAACCTGGTTGATGGGCTCGGACCGGCTATCCAAATCGCGGAGGGTTGGACAGTGGAACTGCCTGACAAGGCCCACCATATCCTCGACCAGCGAACCAACCCCACTTGGCCTACAACCTGGTTCGCACCTATCCTGACGGGGCATGGGGCTTTCCGCTCGACCTACGAGGTCATGAACCAATGGGGCGCTAACCACTGTGTCATGACTTGCGGTCACGTCGGAAATCTTTATATCACACTCGCTTCAATGCTGCGTATACCCGTTTACATGCACAACCTTGACGAACAGCGCATCTTCCGTCCCAGCGCATGGAGGGCATTCGGTACTGCAGAGCTTGAAGGCGCCGATTTCCGGGCCTGCACTAACTTCGGGCCCTTGTATCAATAAATTAACTACAAATCATTTCATATGTCCTCCGACTCCAAACCAGCAGTAATCCCCGGCAAGTTTATAGTTCCTTTCGTGATGGTCACATCACTTTTTGCCCTCTGGGGATTTGCCAACGACATTACCAACCCTCTTGTCGCAGCATTCAGGGATGTGTTTGTCATCAACAACGCACAGAGTAGCTGGGTTCAAATGGCTTTCTATGGTGGTTACGGCACCATGGCGATTCCAGCCGCCCTTATCATAAGGCGCTATTCATACAAGAGAGGGATAATACAAGGTCTCTACATTAACGCACTAGGTGACATGATCTGTGTACCGGCAGCGCAAATGGCGAGTTTCAATCTGTTTCTGGCGGCACTTTATATACTGACCTTCGGCCTCGCCTTCCTGGAAACAACTGCTAATCCCTACATTCTCTCCATGGGCCCCCCGGAAACAGCCACTCAAAGGCTGAACTTTGCCCAGTCCTTTAATCCCATGGGTTCTCTAACTGGAATGATGGTTGCGAGTCTATTTATTTTGTCCAATCTGCAGGTCGAGACGTTTCGG
>CAYQCG010000368.1:0-2959 GCA_964415925.1 uncultured Puniceicoccaceae bacterium
TGACAGAACTGATCCAGTTGGGACTGATTATACTTACAGTCACCCGAGGAGTAAGGATACTGTCTATCAACACAGTAAGTGAATCGATGAAGCACATTTTTCATCCTGACAACAGGTTCAATACCAGTTACTGCACTTAATTAATAATCTGCAAAGTGTGTTTCTGGGTTTGACCATGATTCGGACATAGTCCTGCTTGAAAGGCCTTTATTTGCCATATACTGGATTTATGCGACCTCGCTAATTGCGTATCGCAATTTACACGACCGTATATCGTGTCATGATCCAAGAGACCATTTGTCTATTTTTTCTACTGAGAGTGACGTTTGTATCTAGATTTATAAGAATTATTGTTTTACGGTAATATAGGTGTAGCCGAAGTTATAATAGATTATACCCTGGTTGTTTGTCTCTGCGATAAGTAGCAGTTCTTTCCTGCCGTCGGGTACAGTATGAGAAACGATGCGATCCAGCGATGTTTGATTACTGAGGGCAAGCTCAACCTGGAGGAAGTCGTCGGGCATCTGCTCTAGAGCAAGGAGTTTACGAGAGGTCATGGAACCAGTGAGTATTGTATTTTCATCCTGCGAGACGAGGCCTACGGCGATCTTGAGATGATTCAATGCCGCTTCAGAGTTTTTGTCTAAAAACCGGGATTCAACATGGCAGACATCTTCACCTCTGTGGATGGTGTAGGTTTTCTCCTCAACAATATCACCGGGATACTCATAATAGAGCTTGAAGCGTGCGGTCTTACGGTTCGACCAGTGGAGCTCGAATTTCTTATACATACCGGACTTGACCAGCTGATCGTCTATCCAGAGGCCGCTGCCGCCACAACCTGAAGACAGCCCCACACTGTAGGCGTCCATGCCCTCTCCCGTGTCCTTGTGATAGTTACCGGTATCGCTGAACTCCTTCTCGTACCATTTCCGGACAATTGGATAGGGAACTCTTTTGAACCATAAATCAATACCACTATCAACGGAGCCGTTATCCAAAGCGGGACCATAAGCACGGAAAGCGATACGGTCATTTTCCCAAGCAACATCATCGACCCTCCGCGGTTCGAATCGGACATAGGATTGTGGTGTGGTATCATTCTGAAAAAGCAGGTTGGCGGCTTGATAAACTTCAACCGGATTGGGCATTCTGACGGTATTTGTTCTTTGCATATGAATGATTTCAGAACCCGCCATGAGGTAGGCGCCTGCTCCATAAGCGAAGCTTGACTGGGCTGTAATATTATCGACGGGTTTTGCGCCGACTGGTTGTACGTATCCCACCATACCATCTGGATGCACCCGAGTCTGCAAACCTTTCCATGCCTTCAGAACCAGAGGTTTGTAGGTATCAGCGAGGATACCCTGATTGATACCCCAAGCGAGGCCGAAACAAAAGAACGCGCTGGCGCTGGCTTCACCCACGGGAATCTCCTTTGGATCGAGCAAACTGGGATACCAGAGGCCATCGGATTGCTGTGCGCTGACGAGGGCTTCTGTCATATCCATGTAAAGATCGAGGTACCACTGCCGAGAAGGATGATTTACAGGCAGCGACTCAATAATCAAGGCGAGGCCGGCATAGACCCAACCATTACCCCTGGCCCAAAATACCTTCTCCCCATGGGCTGTTTTCTGTTTGATGAAGCGGTCATCGCGGTAAAAAAGCTCTTCTTCAGGATCCCACAGCCTGTCGTAGGTGTAACGGTATTCCCTGTCGAGAAACTCAATGTAACGTTCGTCCCCGGTTATTGAATACAGCTTTGCCAGGGAAGGAGGCGCCATGAATAGAGCATCACACCATGTCCAGCGGTCGGTGAGGGATCTGGGTCGATTAGTCATACCGAAATAGATTTCCTCCTCAACAGGATTGGACAAAATATAATCCATGCGTGACTTAACCGGTTCTAGTTGCCTGTCGTCTTTCCTTGTGTAGCTGTAAAGGCGAAGCCATGAATAGGTAACGGCGTGGTCGTCTGCATGGTAGGTATCATCACCCGGATAGTATGCTACCGAATCCCCGAAGCGGATGACCTCACTCATGTATCGCGGATCGCCTGAAACTTCGGAGAGCATTATAAGGCCCAAATAGAGTGGAGCGATCTCCCAGTGTCTCAAAGGAACGGACAGGGGACGTTGCAGATACCAGTCAGCGGTTTTTTTGAGCTGATACTCAACCACGGAGGGATTCGGATCATAATCGACCGCAGAGACGGATTGGCAATAGAATGGTATAAGCAGGAAGTGTAGATATTTCATGAGACTTAATATAATTGAGCAGAGTCAGCGAGCCATCCATCCACCATCCACAACGAGAATTTCACCATTCACATAATCGGAGGCAGCTGACGAAAGGAAAACCACCGAACCCTTGAAGTCGTCCGGATTACCCCACCTTCCGGCGGGTATACGGGAGACGATTTGTTCGCTTCGGTCCGGATCATCACGAAGGGCCTGAGTGTTGTCTGTGGCAATATAACCCGGTGCGATAGCGTTTACATTGACACCGTATTTTGCCCATTCATTTGCAAGCGCTTTGGTAAGTTGTCCGATCGCACCTTTACTGCTGGCGTAACCCGGAACTGTAATGCCTCCCTGAAAAGTAAGCAGTGATGCAGTAAAAATAATTTTACCTGAGCCCCTTTTTACCATTTTTGCGCCGATTTCACGCGACAGAATAAAGGGCGCATCCAGATTAACTGACAGAACATGTGACCAGTCCTCGAAGTTGTGGCGGATGGCGCCCGGCACGCCGACGATGCGCTCGACGTGCGGGCCGATGACCAGCGGCCGACGGATCCAGAAGTTGCGGCCGCGCGGCTCGGGCACCTTGTGCCAGCGGTAGCCCTCGTGCTTCCAGGGCTTGCAGCCGTACGGCACCATGATGTGCGTCTTGGTCCTGTCGGCCAGCGCCTTCTCGAAGGCCGGCGTCGAATCGTGCGGCCCCGAGTCGCCGA
>CAYQCG010000369.1:0-1055 GCA_964415925.1 uncultured Puniceicoccaceae bacterium
GGCGAATCGCACACCATTTATTTGCTATGGCGGGCATCTTGCCTCATACACTAAGTCATGAGCAACGAGGGCACGTCCCACACTTCCGGATCGCTCGGGCTTGACCGTGCCGTGACATTACTCGGTGCGATCGCTCAGATCAGCGCGTGCCTGGCGGACTCGCAAGACTTCGAAGCGCGCCTGCGGGAGGTCTGCAGCATTCTTGGTATGGCTTCCGGCCTGACCGGTCGTGTCTACATTTACGAGCAAGTGCCCGATCCTCAGGGGGCAGGCGCCCTGAGCTACCGCATGGCTGCCGAGTGGTCCACGGCGCAGCACCAGAGCCGTATGATTGCCACCCGCAAAGCACCTTTCCAGCCGGTGGGCTTTGGTGACTGGGTTATACGAGTGCCTGCAGGCGAGACCGTTCAAGCGCTAACAAGCGCGCTCGAAGAGCCCGCGCAGAGGCAGCAGCTTATCGACGGCGGTGTTCTCTCACTCCTTATCGTGCCGATTCAGACCCATGAAGGGCACTATGGGTGTATCGGATTCGATGACTGCGGCAGCGAGCGGGTCTGGAGAGAAGCTGAAATCGCTGCGCTCGAAGCCACCGCTGGGGTCCTCGCAGTAGCCATCCAGCACCAACAGCAGATGCTTATCGACGCACGACGTGAGTCCTTTCTCGTCGCTGGCGCGAGGGCTGCCCAAACACTTATCGAAAACCCGAATTTCAACGAAGCACTCAATGCTGCTCTGGCAGCTTTTGATCAGGTCAAAGGTATTGACCGCGTTTATATCTATCAGACTCGCACCGAAGCCGCTACCGGGGAAGTTTTCTATGATTTTTCCCATGAATATGTAAAGCCGGGGACCCCCTCAGGGATTGATGTGAGTAAACTGCGTTACAAGCGAGACTACGAACCGTATACTTCGCAATTGCACGCAGGGCAGACGGTTACCTTTAAGCTATCAGATCTTAGTGGGAAGGCCTTGGCGCATAATCAACTTGAGAATGCTTTTTCGATGGCGGCCGTCCCTATAATGATAGATGGGGATATGTGGGGTGCTGCCGTCTT
>CAYQCG010000369.1:1065-2951 GCA_964415925.1 uncultured Puniceicoccaceae bacterium
TTGAAGCAGCATAGCAAGGAACCGGTGAAGCAAATTGAGTATGCTTTTCGGCTGGCTGCCGGCCCTATTTTGATAGATTGTGAAATGTTTGGTTCTGCCGTCTTTGATGATTGCCACGACGAGCGGGACTTTTCTGTGGGAGAGTTGGCCGCTCTTATGATTTTTGCAAACGCCGTCGCGGCCTCGGTTGTGCGACACCGCGTCGAGGAATCTCTGCTCTATGAACGCGCACGCCGCGAACTTGATGTATTGGATGAGCGAAACAGACTGGCGCGTGAGATACACGACACCCTCGCTCAGCAGTTCTCTGTGGCCTCTATGCAGCTCGAAGCCGCACGCGTCGCTGCGGAAATCTCCCGTGAGCAGGAGCTACAGTTTATTGAGAACGCCCACAATCTTATCCGGGAAGGCAGCGTGGCGGCCCGACAGAGTGTCGCAATTCTTCACATGCCCCAATTTGAAGAAGAGAACCTTGCCATAGCCATCCAGCCACTGGTCGAGAGGCTACAGCAACACAGCAACATGAGCTTCAGTACATCTCTCGATGACCTTCCGCAAACACTCGAGGCGGGCGTGCAGCAGCATCTCTTCCGCATCATTCAGGAAGCCGCTCATAATGCCATTCGCCACTCAGGTGGAACGCTCTGCACAATCTCCTTCGAGCATCACCGCGCGAAAAAAGAATTGGTCCTCCGCGTGGCTGACAACGGATCGGGCTTCTCCTCGTGCCCCCTTCCCGATGAGCAGGAGACGACTGGCTTTGGCATCTGCGATATACGCCGCCGGGCCGCTGAGATCAAAGCTGATGTGTTATTCAACACACTTCCGCATTCAGGTGTCGAAGTTATCGTGCAACTACCCCTGGATGAGTGATTGTGATCGAACCTTGAATGCACTTTCCGATTGGAATTGGAGGCTGAAACCGACCCAGAATCAATAAGCTTACCCAAGACGTCCTGACTAGCACTTTTGATCTATTGCGGGATAAACCTCTTTGACCTAAGCTACTCAGCTGGCACAGAATCAAGGCTTGAGTATGAATAAAGCACCTCCCAAGACGCGCATCGCAATAGTCGATGACCACCCTCTTTTTTGTGACGGGGTCAGCTATATTGTTTCGCAGCAGCCCGACTTTGAGCTCGCGGGCATAGCCTATGACGGGCGCGAGGGGCTCTCCTTGTGTCGTTGCGAGAATCCGGATGTCATCTTGCTGGATTTGCAGATGCCAGAATTCAATGGCTTAGAGTTTCTGCAGGAATTTCAAAAGGAGGCAATGAGCGGTGAGGTTCTAATCCTCACTACCTATAGCCGCGAAGAAGATATTTATCAGGTCATTCACCACGGCGCGCGGGGCTATATCTTGAAGGACTCAACCCGCGAGGTCATCCTCGAAGCGATCCGAGAAGTCAGTGGCGGGCATGAGTACTTCCAAGCCGAAGTCATTCGCAAATATGAAGCTCAGCCCAAAACCAGCCGATTTACCGAGCGGGAGCGCGAAGTCCTGGAGTTGGTTATCACGGGTATGCTGAACAAGGAAGTGGGAGATCGGCTCGGCATTGCCGAACGCACCGTCAAGATTCACCTGAGCAATGTTTTCAGGAAGATGGGCGTGAGCACACGTGGGGAAGCCATTGCGATGGTTCACCAGCGCGGCCTGCTCCCCGGTAAAAGCAGGCAGATGCTCAAGGGCAACGACAGTCGGGGCTGAGACCTGTTCACTCACCCTGCCAGAGAATCCACAGCCCGGAGTCAAATACCCATCCAGTAAATAAATGGTGGGAGATACTGGAGTCACTGATAGGAAGCGCGGCACGGAGTTACAACTGTATGACCAAGCTAACCATCAACGGACAAATCGTTGAGGCAAAGGAGTCCCAGACACTCCT
>CAYQCG010000370.1:0-2945 GCA_964415925.1 uncultured Puniceicoccaceae bacterium
CCATTTGATCAATCATGGAGCTTATGTCGCTCACATGACGACCGCATCTGTAGTTCTTGGGAAAAACCCTGACCTGATACCTTTTACTTTCTGGGATGGTCTAGTAAATGAAGATTTTCAGTCAGTCGCCAATGATATCATCTGGGACTATCTAACAGCTAATTCAGTTACTACGGGGGTTGTACCGGAACCTTCAACAAATACGATAATCATCATATTTGCCCTAGTAGGCTTTCTAGTTTGGCGCCGCAGATTGTCCGTTCAATTATTTATATGAGCCTTCGATAACTTGCCGAAAGAACCAGGGTCAAGAATCAGAGCAATCGTACCATCCCCCAGGATGGCACCACCGGCTACTCCCTTAACGCCATGCATGAGGCTGCCCAGACTTTTGATGACCACCTCCTGCTTGTTCATCAACTCATCAACCAACAAGCCATACGGACGTCCAAAGGATTCAATAATGACCACAAGTCCCTTAAAGTATTCTTTTACTTCAGTATCTATATTAAAAAGTTGACTGAGACGCATCAACGGGATGGTGCGTCCTCTTAAATCGAGGACCTCAATATCACCCTGTATTGTTGATAATTGCCTCTTTTCCGGGCGCAATGCGACCTGTACGGCATTCGTTGGAAGTATGAACTTTTCAGTCCCAACTCTGACAACCAAACCGTCAATAATTGCAGTCGTCAGAGGGAGTTTGATCTTGAAAGTCGTTCCCTTACCCAAAGCGGATTCTACCTCAACCTTTCCCCTTAAGGCTTCAATGTTGCGTCGAACAACGTCCATCCCCACACCACGTCCGGAAACATCCGTTACTTTCTCCGCTGTTGAAAACCCAGGCTCAAAAATATAGTTTACAATCTCAGTATCCGGCGGGTCATAACCTTCTGGAACAATTCCACGTTCCCGTGCCTTCTTTAATATCTTCCGTGGGTCGATTCCTCGACCATCATCCTTCAACTCTATTACAATGTCGCTACCGAGATGATAAGCCCTTAACTCAACGAGTCCCGTTTCAGATTTACCCGCTTCTTTTCTTTCTTCCGCAGTAGCCTCAAGACCGTGATCCAGTGAATTGCGAACCATATGCACCAAGGGATCATTAATCTGCTCAACTACAATTCGATCCAACTCGGTTTCTTCCCCTTCGACGACAAATTGTACTTTCTTGCCAAAACTCTCTGCCAAGTCTCGGACCAGACGTCCTACCTTCTGGAATGTAGGTTTAATCGGGACCAAACGTAATGACATTGACGTTAACTGGAGGTCACGTGTTATGCGCCGCAACATTCCAAGATTACGTTGTAACGGTGAGTTTTCAGTTTCACCCGCTACGGATTTGCCGGCTTCTTCCAGTTGGCTTTGTGTAATCACTAGCTCTCCGACCATATCAAGCAGATTATCCAGTTTTGCTGTACTAACCCGGATACTTGATCTCTCGGCCGCCCGGCGTGATCCTGCAGCAGGCGCTTGAGGTAATGGCTGCCGGGAGGCAGTTCCAGTGTCTTCATGACGCTTACCCTTTACAGCATTTAAGGTCGTAGTATCAGTCGACTCGATTTCCTCAATCCCGAGTTCTTGTTTTTGTGCTTTTCGTGCTGCCAATATCAAATGCGAAACGGGTATAATCTCGTCAGGTAAAACACCCTGTTGCAGAGCTATGCCGACCTGGTTTACAAGTGCCTGTATCGCATCCTGACTTTTCAGGATGAGGCTGATCATTGCACTGTTTAAGACGAGTTCATGGTTACGCGCCTTATCCAGTAAAAATTCAATTTCGTGTGCCAGATGCTGAATTGGAACCAGATGCAGAAACCCTGCGACGCCCTTAATCGTATGAAATGACCTGAATATTGCCGCCAGGCTCTCCGCATCTTCAGGATCACTTTCCAAAACCAGCAATGCGGCTTCTATCTGCTCAAGGTGCTCAATGGATTCAGTATAGAATTCCCCCAAGACTTCCTTTTCTTCATTGTCCAGGTTGATATCCATGATGATATCCGCCTGATCAGCGACTTCCTCCTGGATTTCTGCTTCCTTATTTTCATGAGCAGATAATTCCACTTTTGGATCCATTGTCTCCGGTGAAGTCTTCTGAGGGATTTCAAAGGGTCTAACTTGGGAGTCTTCACGCTTTTGCAAGGCTGATATCACTCCTTGCCCCCAAGTCGTGAAGTTGTTGGCAACATTCAGTGTATCGGAATCCCATGGTTTTGCATGGTCCAATAAGTCATCCAGTTTTCTTTTTAACTGATTACATCCCTCTGCTATTATCCTGACGCCGGCTGATTGTTCACATAGATCAACCAGGAGTGAATAAACCGGCACCAGTTGTTCATCAGAACCTGCATGAGCCAGCAATAACTCGGAAGCTATCTTACTCAGGTTTCCCTCAAGAGTCTGAATCTGCTCCACCCCACAATGATTATCAGATGTAGTTTTTTCAGAATTATCCTCGGAATTGAAATCCTCCTCTTGCTTGACCCAGTCTGCTTCCCTGAAAGGAGTAACTGCATGACCATTATTCAGAGAATCCACTGCTGCCTGTGCCCACTTTGCAAAGTCATTCAGGTAATTCCACGTATCTTGGTCAAACGCTTCTCCACGATCAAGTAACGGGTCAATCACTGCCTGTGCATAAGCACACCCCTGGGCAAGCTCAGGTTCATAGTCCTGTATTGTATCGATCCATTCGCTCAAAAGTGCATAGATCGGGACCATACCGTCATCTTTCCCCGGACCTCCAAGGATTAATTCAGTCGTTATTTTATTCAGAAGCTGTTCGCTCTGGGATAATTTTTTGGCGTCGAGTGACATCTTCCTGTGGCAAATTTTAGATACAGTAAATCACGTATCTAAATCGACGGAGCTCTGCTACCCTTAAAGTAAAAGACCGATTAAACCAGGATGATTAATTTTCTGCTGTTTTGGCATCAAGG
>CAYQCG010000371.1:0-2945 GCA_964415925.1 uncultured Puniceicoccaceae bacterium
AATTATCGATTTAATATTCATAGCCGTACAAACCTCCGGCCACTTCGATGATGGCCGCTACCTCGGTGTTTTCCCCAAGGGTATCCGCTTCCTGGTAAGCGGTGAAAAGGGTCGTCCCAGCTCCAGCTGATGTCCCACCCAGCACGATGCGGTCCGGATCTATGTTATAGGTTTCCGAATTTTCCCGCACCCAGCGAATAGCCTTCGCCGCGTCATGGACTGCCGCTTGCACTGCGTAGTTTAAATCTGCTTTTTGTTGAGCCTCAAATTCTTCTTTATCCGTAAAGGGCAGCTTTGGCGGAGGAACGGGTTTCTTTGGGGCAAGTCCGGGCTCATAGGGCGGGAAATCCCCTTTTATGTTCCCTCGTCGATCTATGGTTCGCACTCCAAGACGATACTGAATGGAGAACGTCACATAACCCCGCTCGGCAAAGCCAACACAGAAGTTCTTAATGGTTGGATGGTGTTTCATGCCTTTTTTGAAGCCACCCCCAAAGATGAAAATGGCCGCCGGTCGTTTTTCCGGCAGATCGCTTCCGATCGGTTCGTAGACATCCAGATAGAGCTTCATTGTGTCACCACTCGGGTCACCGTTGGCATCACGGTTAATCGCTCCCTCAGCGAACTGAATATTCTTCGTGACCTTGATATCATCGGTCCTGGAATCATCTCCCTCGTAAGAAAAGACTCTATCGAGGAAGAGGGAATTTCCTTCAAGGGTTGTCAGAGAAGTCAGCAACAGGAGGGCTAATACAATACGGACCTTTGATGGAGGACAAAGCATCTGAATTTGCATTGATCGATTAAAAGTGTTCGCCATTGGACATTCTTAATCAAACAAGGAGACAGGGATCTCATAATTTGAATAATTGGCCCCTGTTTACCTCCTATCCCGGACGATTTGCGGGGCCATGTCGGAAATCCTGGGAAGACGTGAGCTCAATTCATGGACAATCCTCGCGTATTCGGGATTGTTGACCTCGTTGGTCCATTCATGTGGATCCTTTGCGTGGTCGTAGAGCTCCTGCTGGCCTTCTTTATAACGAATATACCGGTAACGCTCGGTCCGGATGCTGGTAAACTGGTCGTAGAGATAACTGATGGCGGTGCTTTCCCACGGTACCTGGGGATTACGTAGGATTGGCACCAGGGACTCTCCGTCAACGTGTGGCGGCCGGTCTATACCGCAAAGTTCCAACAAAGTGGGGTAGAGATCCTGGAGGGAAACGCAACGTTGGGTTACACCGCCGGGTTGGGTCATTCCCGGTACCCGGAACATGAGCATGGAATTGGTGGCTTCCTCCCATAGCGTGCCCTTCTGCCAATGATCTTTCTCTGCCAGGTGGAATCCGTGGTCTGAGATAAAGACGACAATCGTATTGTCTTTATAGGGGCTGTTTTCCAGGGCATTCAGCACACGCCCATGCTGTGTGTCCACATATGCCGTAGTCGCGAGGTAAGCCTGGACCGCAGATTTGTGCAAGCCCGCCTCCAGAACGCTTTGGGTAAACTTACGTTTATCTTCAACCACGGAGTTTCCAAGAGGAGGAATGTCATCGAAGTCGTTTTCATTGAGCTGGGGCGTTTTGACTTCGTCCATCGGAAACATGTCAAAATATTTCTGGGGCACGAACCAGGCCATATGGGGGTTGAAAGTGCCGCATACGAGGAAGAAGGGTTTGTCATGGTCCCGCTGCAGCTGGGCGATCGCGCGGTCGGCCGACTGTGTGTCGTTCATTTCGGGCTCCGTAATGTGGATCGTGCCCCAATCCTGTTCACCCCGGCCAACCGATTGAATCGGCGCACCGGGGGGCCGAGGATCTCTTTTGTGATTAATCTTTTCGTCCCAGCCGTCCCCATTCCAGCCGTGGGTGATCTTACCATATCCGGCTACGTAATAACCGGCTTCCTTAAACATTTTTGTCAGGGAAATTGCCTCTTTCAAAGGCTTGCTGGCCGAAATATTGGTCTGGTTATGATAGATGCCCGTTTTGTGTGGACTCATGCCGGAAAACATCGCAGTCAGTGACGGCACGCAAAAGGGAGCTGCGCAGTAGGCATTCCGAAAGACGAGTCCACTGTCGCCCAGTTTCTTGATATTTGGGGCGATCACTTTGCCGGAATAGCGCTCAGGCTTTTCCAGGATCCATGTATTGAGGTCGTCGGCGATCAGAACGAGCACGTTCATCCGGTCCCCCGCGCAAAGGACTGAAGTCGCCAGAACTGTTAGGAGGGCAAAGGTGTAGCGAATTTTTTGTTCCATGGGTGTTATTAAGGATCAAATTGACCAGAAAAATCAATAAACTAAATACCCATTGCTTCGCAGTATATGATACAGGATAATTATTTAAGGTGGTAAACTGGACGTATGTGATCCGGCAGTTGCTGGATTAAAAATATAGAGGGTTGGTAGCTGAAAATCTCTCTTAACGGGCTTAGCTCATTACGCCCAGTGCGTCAGGTTCAATTCCTGACAAACTCTAGGTTTTTGGTTGGCCCGTGGGTTAATTTATTGACCTGTATTGCAGGATATATTCAGCACATCCAGGGCGATTTCCCATGTATCCAGACGGTAGCCGATTGCCCAGCACCGCCTTGTTCGACTTTAGCTATTCATCGTCCAGGGAACACTCCTCGGAAAGCTCCTCAAGGAACTCGGGCTTGAGGAAGCGGAGGTATGATCCGACCTCTTCGAGCTTATTGGTGAGATCCGAGAATGCGATGAATCTGCAAGTGTTCGACAGCGGAGGGTTTAGGCGGCTGAACGTCGGGCGATTGATCTCCGTGAAGACCTTGTTGCGGCGGTCATCGGGCGCGACGAGATACAGAGGAATATTCAGATTCGGTTGCATCGCCGTGAGGTCAGACATACGGAGCAACCCGGAGTAGATTGAAGTCGTGCTCTCTAGCTCAATAGCAGCAACGATCGAGTTACCCTTGAGCCA
>CAYQCG010000372.1:0-2656 GCA_964415925.1 uncultured Puniceicoccaceae bacterium
GAGGCAGCCAGCCGTAGCCTGAAAAAAGTAACCCCCCAGAGCGTGGAGGAGCTCATTGCTAAAATCTTTAAGGACAGGATCGATGACGGGCAACTCGACAACGCTCCTCTAACCGTTCAGGAAATCGCCAGGATTCGCAAACAGTTCAACTTCACCTGCCTGAATATGCTCCACTCCCGTGTCGAGTACCCCAAGGATTCAGTACCCCCGCCTGCCGGGAAAGAGCCACAGGATAAACCGCCCGCTACTGGACAAAAAGAGTCAACAACACCGGAAAAAGAAACCGCCAGCGCCGGATCCGGGAGCGGCAATGCGTGAGATTTCAGTCTGCAGCCATCACCAAGGCCTGAAGTGGAATGAACAGGAAATCCTCGCCATGTTCCAGTATCTCGATCATCAGGTATCCGGTTTCCAGATACCTGTCGGTGACTTGTCCATTGTTTTTCTCGACGCGGAGGCCATGGCACGCCTCCACGCTGAATATCTCGATGACCCGGCGCCAACTGACGTCATCACCTTCCCCGGCGACCCCCGTGATGTATTTGCCGGGGAAATTTGTGTCTGTGCTGATGTGGCTGTCGAAGCTGCCGCTGATCTCGGCGAACCATTCATGCGCGAACTCACCCGCTATCTCGTTCATGGTTGGCTCCACCTCGCCGGACTTCATGACAATTCCTCCGCAGAATATAAGCGAATGAAGGAATTGGAAGATCATCTGCTCAAGGAGTTGGAAGATTCGAATCTTTCCCCCGCTTTCTCTGTCTAGTTCCTCGAACTGTTTTCTCAAAGCTTGGCAAGGGCACAAGTTTCAATAAGTTAAATGCCAGAACATGTATAAGGGTATTCGTAACGCATTCATTTCCGGTCTACTTCTACTGGCACCACTGGCCGTCACCATATTCGTCATAAACTTGCTCGTGGAAAACCTCGGCAATCCGGTGAGGGAGAATGTAATCGCCCTCGTTCTACCGGACAACATGATTTCTCATCCGCTGATTGATTGGACCCTCAGCTTTATTTCTCTCCTCATCGTCTTCATCCTTATCACTCTCCTCGGCTGGTTTTCAAACCTCCTCATCGGGCGCTTTGTTGTCGGACGCCTCGAGGACTTCGTCAAAGGTGTTCCCATCGTCCGCAACCTCTACCTCAGCGTCAAACAGATCGTCGATACCTTCAGCCAACAACAGAAAGCCGTCTTTCAGGAAACCGTTATTATCGAGTTTCCCCGTCCTGGCGTTTATGCGCTCGGTTTTCTCACCAGCAAAGGTAAAGGCGAAATCCAGCACCGCACCAAGGCCGAACTTCACAATGTTTTCATGCCCACGACTCCTAACCCTACTAGTGGCTTCCTTCTCATGGTCCCAAGGGAACAGATCATCCGTCTCAACATGACCATTACAGACGGCATGAAGCTGATTATTTCGGGCGGTGCAGTCGTCCCCGCATTCGATCCTGAAACCGGTAAAAGCACTTCCGTCCCCTTTGAAAACCCGGAAATGATTCCCGAAGGCGCCATTCCGGTTCATGGGGAACCACCCAAAACTTGATTCCCGTGAGTACGCCCGCCTTCGAAACCGGGGCACTCTTGCTGCAAATCACCCCCAGCGGGGAAAGCTTTCTCAAACTCGATATCCTCACCGCCGCGCACGGCCGTCTCATTGCCCTGCTTCGGCGGTCCGCTAAGAAATCCGCCTCGCAACCGGATCTCTTTGAGCATCTTCAGTTGCGTCTCGAACCCGGCCAGGGGGGCGGCGTTTATTTCGTCAAGGAATACCGTCTCCTGAATAGCTACGCCGCTATCGCTAAGAACTACAGCGCCTTTCAACGCGCTGGTGACTGGGCACGTCTGCTCACCCGAAACCTGCCGCATGATACTCCTGCCGATTCCATCTTCAACCTGACCACCCAGGCCCTGAATGCATGGGCCGATGGTTCAGCCCCTGAAGCCACATACTTCAAAACCCTTTACCGCTTTGCACGTGATGAGGGTCTCGCTGTCAAACAGCATTGGTGGGCCGAACTACCCCGCGGCGCAAGGGAACTCGCCGCTGTCGTCCTCAATCACCCCCTCGCTGATCTCCCATGTGAAGACTCCGAAGTCACGCCCCTTCACCAGTCGCTCAGTCGCTGGCTCAAGGGACATGCCGAATGGGCTGTTTAAGTAGTCCTACAGCTCCCTTATCTTGAACTCCCGGAAATTCATCTTAATGGATTCTTTTGTGGGACTTCATAATGTCATCCGCAAAAGGAAAATTTCCGTAAAACTGTAACATGGGGTCTTTCCTTCTTTGATTTATCCTCGCTCCATGTCATCCCAATAACTGATTTCCCCGTAAGCACTTAAGGTGTCTAATGGATCAGAGTATCCAAACTTATTAAAAAATCCTTCAAAATTATCCCCCAACCGGCCGATACACAGTATAGCGATTGCTTCATCCTGTAATCTTACCTATTTGTAATATCATGCGTCATAGCAGGCACTTATTTATCAGAGCAGGCTTGGTCCTGTGCCTGGCCGTATTCTCGCTTCCTCTCACCCAAGCCCAGGAAGCCGGTATCACCATTGTCCGGCCCGAAGACCGCAAACCCACAACCGACCAGACCGACGCGGAGGGCTTTCTGCGTCTCGCCAACCCAGGCCTCGGCGCACCGGCGG
>CAYQCG010000372.1:2666-2940 GCA_964415925.1 uncultured Puniceicoccaceae bacterium
GACCAGACCGCCGCGCGCATCATCGACCTCCACTTCAAGGCTCGCGGCGGTATCGACAGGATCAGCAATATCGAGTCACTCATTGCCACCGGCAAATTAGAGTACGAGGGCATGAGCTATTCAGTCACTCATTTCCGTAAATCACCGAATTTGTTGCGCGAAGAAAGCTTTCGCTCGGAACTGGGTTGGGATTACCTCACTATCGTTGCAACTGACGGCAAGTATGGCTGGCAGCAACAACTTTCCCCGGAACGTCGTTCTCCGGAGCCCATTC
>CAYQCG010000373.1:0-2930 GCA_964415925.1 uncultured Puniceicoccaceae bacterium
GCCTTGGGAAGTGTCAGTCATCTGATTAACAGGATGTTGGACCCCATTGATTTTCCGGAGGTGTTCCGATGTCCTGGTTCTCTGGATCCCATCTCCCAAATGCTGGCGGAGGAGCGTCTGTTGCTTTACGCGTTCGTCTGCGCTTTCAAACCGGAAAGAATCCTTGAAATCGGCCGTTCAAGGGGTGGTTCCACGGTTATTCTGGCGTCGGCGGTTAAACATCTGGGGAGCGGCTGGATCGTTTCAATAGATGTGGAATCGCTCGAAATGAACCGTATGGATCGTGAGTTGATGTCTGAAATCGCCGACCGGGTGACATTCATTGCAGGTGTATCACCGGAGCAATTACCGGTCTGCATGAAAAAGGCCGGTGGCCCTTTTGATTTTGTCCTGGTGGACAGCGATCATGAATATACGAATGTGATGGCAGACTTTGAAGCACTACCGCGGTTTCTGTCGCCGGGCGCGCGCCTGCTGGTCCACGATGCCTGGAATGATGAGGTTTCACGAGCCATCGAGGATGCTTGCCGGAAATACGGTTTTCAGGATCTCGGGATGATCTCGAGGCACAGAAGCATTGTAGAACCTGAGGAAGGTATGGTCATCAAGCCCGGCCGGTGGGGTGGTTTCCGGCTTCTGGGTTATCCTTCCTGAGGTTGTTGGCTGAGTTGAGGCTCGAGATATCTGCGCTTCAGGAGACTCCAGAAAACGAGCAGGAAGGAAGTCAGTGGAATGGCCAGGACCACGCCCAAAAGGCCGTTGAAGGCGACACCCCAGAAGAATATCGAAATAATGATCACAATCTGGGAAAGGCCGGTGCGCTTCCCCTTGATTTTGGGCGTGAGGACATAATCCTGGATAAACTGAACCGCCATCAGGACAGCAACAGATAGCAGGACCAGGACGACCCCTCCATCCTCCTGTAGATAGGCAATGGGCAAAGTAGTGATGAGGGCGAAGATGGTTCCGAGAAAAGGTATCAGGTTTAATAGTCCGATGATGGTCCCGAGAATGAAGCCGAATTCCAGTCCAATCAATGTGTAGCCTAACGCGAATAGTACCGCCAGAATCATTACAATTACCAGCTGGCCCCGGAAAAAGCTAACGATGTTTTCGATGAATTCCTCGACCAGATACAGGATATCTTCCCGGATATCATCACGGACAAAATCCAGTTGTTTCTGAAGCGAACGCATCAGGTCAGTGTTGGAGAGGAGCATGAAAAATAAATAAATCGGAATGAGCAGGAGCCCCATCCCGATACCAAAGACTTTGCCGAGCCAGCGGCCAGCGCCTTGTACTGCCTGGACGATCATGTTACCACCTTGTTCTACAGCTTGCTGGATGGAGCCATTCTCATCACTGAGGATCGTGTTCTGGATCTTGTCGAGGGTCTCTAAAAGCTGCGGGTAATACTCGTTCAGTTGTTCACGGCCTCTTTCAATCAGCTGCGGGACTTCCTGGGAAAGATTGGCGATCTGTTGCAGCGCTATCGGAACGGCGAAACTGGCAATAAAAGCGAGGACGAGGATGACAACGGCATAGATTAGACAGACGCTGTAAACTTTACCGACTCCCAGATGTTTCCTCAGCATGACCGCGACAGGCCGCAGAATCATGGCAAGGATTCCCGCTATAGCCAAAGGCCAGATGACCGAAGAAAAGGTGATGACAAACTCCCTCAGTATCATAAACAACCCGAGGATAAAGGAAGCGATGACGAAGAGGCTGAAAGCCATGATGGCATACCCGAATAACTTCCTTTGCATTGGCGTTAATAGGGATGCCGTTTGGTCTTCTTGCATGCAATTAAAGCATTAGTGGATGATCAGGCGAGGTCGCAACCAGCCAAGAAAGCTACTGCCAGTCTTCTTCATCGACGAAACCAAGTTCTTTCTTGATTTCAGGAACTTGTTCCAGTTCGTCGAGTAATTCATCAACGCTGAAATCCGCCACCACAAAATCGTCATACTCAAATGTCGGGGTCAGGCTTTGGCCGCTGACTTCAATCATTCGTTGCATGTTCTGGGACTTTTTATTGACGTCGCGCACATCGACTTCAACTCCGTGTTGCGAGAAAAAACTCAATGCATCGCGGCACCAGGGGCAGCCACTTTTTATATACAGGATCGGTCTGGACTTACTCATATCTATCAATCGCTTACGGATTATTTCTAGGCCTCTATACACTACCAAGCAATGTTTATTTCATTGCCCAGTTGCACCGGCTTGGTTGCGATAAAGAACAATGGCGGATAACAGGCAGATTTCGGATTTTATACATATCAAGGGGGCACGTCAGCACAACCTTAAAGACCTTGAACTGTACATTCCGAGAGGTAAACTCGTTGTCATTACGGGCGTGTCCGGATCCGGAAAATCCTCACTGGCCTTTGATACTCTTTACGCCGAAGGCTACCGCAAATACATCGACAGCCTGTCGACCCGGGCACGTCAGTTACTGGAGCAGGTTCCTCACCCGGAGGTGGATTTCATTCACGGCCTTTCACCGGTAATCGCGATTGAACAAAGAACCGGTGCGGGCAATAACCCCAGAGCGACGGTTGCCACGGCTACGGAGATTGCAGACTATGCCCGACTACTCTGGGCCATGGCGGGTATTCCCTATTGCCCGAAAGATGGCGGGCGGATTACACGACGCACGCTCGACGATTGTCTTGAAACTATATTCCGGGAGCCGGAGGGTTCGCGGATTCAGTTGCTTGCACGATTCATAACAGCAAAACCAAGCGTATTGCGTGAGGAACTACCCCGCCTCAGTCAAAGGGGTTTCCAGAGGATCCGCATAGAAAACGAGATCCGGGAACTGGATGATCCCAGGACACTTCCATCCGGCAGTAAACCTGTATCGGTCGATATTGTGGTTGACCGTATTATTTTTAAGCCGGACCAGCGCTCCAGACTCGCGG
>CAYQCG010000374.1:0-2929 GCA_964415925.1 uncultured Puniceicoccaceae bacterium
GAGATCTATGCTTGCGGGATTTGAAAAGACTTTGCAGCATGCGCGTTTACTTACCCTGATACGATTAACAACATGGATCCAAAATCGAGTACTCTGGAAGAACTTGCCGCCAAAGGTAGCGGCGTCGGCAAACTGAACGCATTGATCGGCTTCGACGGTTTTATTGACAAGATCGTCACCCCGGTGAAGACCCGCAGTGGGGCGGGCGACCAGTTCGAAGCTATGGACAGCCTGAAGGATTTTGGTGACCGTATCAGCGCTGCCGCCGGAAAGAGCGTTAACATAGAGCTTTATCCCAAAGTGACCAAACTCGGCGGCAACGGCCCCATTATGGCCAACGCCCTGGTTTCCGCCGGAGCACAGGTCCGCTATATCGGTGCCCTGGGGTATCCTGAAATAAATCCGGTTTTCCAGGAGTTCGCCCGGAAGACGCAGGCCAAGTCCATCACCGAGCCGGGCGTAACCGTGGCTGTCGAAACCTATGACGGCAAAGCCATGCTGGGAACTACAGCCAGCCTCGACCTCATCACCTACGAGCGCCTGACCGAAGCCATCGGAGAGGGTAACTTCTTCGATATGGTCAACCGGGCAGACCTCCTCGCGGTCATCAACTGGACCATGACACCGCACCTGACCTCTCTGCTCGCCTCTATTGTCGACAAGGTGCTCCCCAACCTCGGCCCCAAGGAGACCGGACGCACTTTCTTCTTTGACCTCTGTGATCCGGTTAAACGCACAGACAGTGACCTGCGCAGTGTGCTGAGCCTGTATAAGCGCTTCCGGAATTATGGACAGGTCATCCTCGGCCTTAACTTTGCCGAGGGCCACCATGTTGCCAGGGTTCTCGATTTGGGTGAACTCGAGAACACGGCAGAATCCCTCCAGGCATTCTCCGAAAAAATACGCCAGAAACTCGACCTCACCTGCGTCGTAATCCATCCGGTCAATGGTGCTGCCTGCTCCTACAAGGGTGATACCGCTTATGTGGACGGCCCCTACACGGACAAGCCCAGGATCACCACAGGTGCCGGTGACCACTTCAATGCCGGCTTCTGCACCGGACTTTCACTCGGAATGAGTCCACTGGCCTGCCTCACCGTTGCCGTCAGCTTCAGCGGTCATTATGTCCGCACGGCTGAAAGCCCCAGTCTCCAGCAGATCGATAGCTTTATCCGCAACTGGCAGAACGAAGGCTGATGCAGCTTGCCACCCACAGGACTTCAGGCCTAGCATTCAGATCAATTTAGAGAATACCAAAACAGACTATGGCTGAGAACGACGATACCAGAGGTTACTTAATCACCTTCGAAGGCAGCGAGGGCAGCGGCAAATCTACCCAGGCCAGTCGCATGGCCGAACGCTTTGACAAAGCCGGTTACGATGTGGTTGTCACCCGGGAACCCGGTGGCACCGAGATTGGTGAGGAAATCCGCCACCTGCTCATGCACAATAGTGCCGGTGAGAAAATGTTCCCCCAGACTGAACTGCTCCTGTTCGCCGCCAGCCGGGCGCAGCTCGTCCGCGAGGTCATCCAGCCCGCGATTGACGACGGCAAGATCGTCCTCTGCGACCGCTTCCTCGATTCCACTACAGTATACCAGGGAGTCGGACGCAAAATTGCCGCGGAGCCGGTCCACCTCATCAACACCTTTGCCATCGGCGACCTCCTGCCGGACGTGACCGTGGTTGTGGACATACCCGCCGAAATGGGTCTGGAGCGCATCAAGCATCGCGTGAACGACATGCCCAACCGCATGGAAATGGAGAACATCGAGTTTTACCGCAAAGTCCGTGAAGGCTATTTAATGCTGGCGAAAGCATTACCGGAACGCTTTATCGTAACGGATGGCACCCAGTCCATTGAGGCAGTGGAAGAGGAAATCTGGGCGGAACTGCGTAAACGGGTCATCTAGGATCGGCCCAGATGTTCGAGACAGTGCCAAGTGTTGAGGACTCCCCTCAGGTCAGGGTCCTGCTCAGGGCACTTCGGGAAAATCGCCTCGGCCACGCGCTCTTGCTGCAGGGAGAATATCTCGAGCCGCTGGAGCACATCGCCCTCAAGCTCGCAGGGAACCTGTTGGATACGGACGAACCGCTCAGCCATCCGGACTGCTTTACCCTGCGTCCTGCCAAAGCCTCCAGGCAGATCACGATTGGTGATCCCAAAAAGCCGCCCCAGCCCAATACCATGCGAATGCTGTTGAAGGACTTGTCACAGTCCTCCAACCGGGGTGGCGCCAAGGTAGCCCTGGTCTATGAAGCGGACCGGATGAACAAAAGCACCGCCAATGCGTTCCTCAAAACCTTGGAAGAACCCACCGAAAGCACTACCCTGATCCTCCTCACGACCCGCCCCTATGACTTGCTCGACACCATCCGCAGCCGTTGCTTCAATCTCCGCTTACCGTCCCCGGCTCCGCCGGTTAACGACGAACAATGGCATGACTGGCTGGCTCTATACCGGAACTGGCTGCAAAGCCTTCCGCAAATCGGGCATGATAAATCTGCCGCTGCACAGGCAATCATGACCGCCTACGCCCTCCTCGCACGTTTCCGGCCCCTGGTTGAGTACCTCCTGAAAAAGGACTCGACGGAATCGGAAGTCTTTCTGGATGACGAGGAAAAGGCAGCCTTCGAAGCGGGTCAACAAAAGGGCATCCGCGCACGGCTCTTTGCGGAGATTGAGGAGGCAACCCGCGCCTATGCTAAGGATCGTATCCATCAGGGCGATACACGCACATCCCTATCCTTGAGGAAATCTGTCGAAGCCCTCGAAAAATCCGCCCTGATCCATAATGTCTACAATCTCCGCGAAGACACCTGCCTGGAATATTTCCTCCTCGCATCCATGCGCCTCTGGGCGCGTACATAAATTCAAAACTTATCATATTACGTATTACTGTTTCTACTGAAACCCAATAAGCAATAA
>CAYQCG010000375.1:0-2929 GCA_964415925.1 uncultured Puniceicoccaceae bacterium
GCTGGATTTCTTCTTCGGTTTAGTATTTGCGCAACTGCTTCAACGCAATTTCTCTATACTTGTCTTCATAGATATCACGATAATAGAGTAACTCCAGACGCAAAGGCTTATCTTCCAAGGCTTTGTTTGGGGGAGTATCCGGTTCCGTATAAAGTGCTGCCTTGTAGATTTTGAAGAATAGCCCCAAACGTAGGACGTCTGTATTTTTCAACTCCAGACGGGTATCGCTGACCTCGACATTAGCGGGGAAGTTTTCATCCTGGTTTGCCTGAAGTGGCAAAACCGTGACTGCAAAAAGAGCGCTAAGAATAAATCGAAATGTTTTCATTTTAAGTATAATGGAAACTACTAGTATCTATAAGTCAAATATGAGAGGCAGAAGTTTCAGCCCCACTTCTTTGCTAATTCGTGAGTCGTCCGTATGTATATTTTATGGTAGATGAAAATGGTAATAAAGTAGTCCTGATAGCTGGAGTTACGGGTGGCGTTGGCAGCGCCGTAGCCAAACGGAGTTTGAAATCCGGGCATACCGTTATCGGTTTTGCCAGGAATGAAGAACGCCTGAAAAAGTTGCAGGAAGAATTGGACGGGCTCGAGACCCATAAATCTGAAGCGACTGATTTCGATAATCTGGATGGACTGGTAAAATCCGTAGTCAAGGAACACGGTCGTATAGATTCTTACGTCCACGCTATCGGGTCAGTCTTTCTAAAGGCCGCGCATCAGATGAAGATCACTGAGTGGCAGGACGTCATAAACCTGAACCTGAATTCTGCCTTCTACGGGTTAAAGGCCGTCGTTGAATCCATGCGTAAACAACGTTCCGGGTCTATGGTCTTTTGCAGTTCTGTGGCAGCCAAAGCTGGACTAGCCAATCACGAGGCCATTGCGGCGGCCAAAGGTGGTATTAATGGATTAGTTCTGTCGGCTTCCTCGACTTACGCTGGATTTGGCCTCAGGTTCAATGCGGTCGCCCCAGGACTGGTTGAGACAAATGCAACATCCCAGATGACATCGAGCGAGCAAATGCGTTCGTTTTCCGAAAAAATGCATCCCCTGGGACGCCTCGGACATCCGGATGAAGTTGCATCCTTAATCAGCTGGCTGATTTCTGATGACGCATCCTGGGTTACCGGACAGATATACTCCATTGATGGCGGGATGGGATCGGTGGTCCCTAAACCCAAGATGTAACAGACTGCATGGGGCAGCGATTACCGACGCGGGTTAAGGCAGGCTACGGGACAGTTGAAGTTGGCCTGTCCGCCATAGAGCTAATCCTGAACCTGAATCTCTTCCTCTTCTCTACCCAGGTGCTGGAGCTCGATCCCGCTCTTGCAGGGCTGGCTTTTGCCATCGCGATCTTGTGGGACGCAATCAGTGACCCGTTTATGGGTTTGATCCTCGACCGTACCCGTACGCGCTTTGGACGATATATACCGTATATTGTCACAGGTGCTCTATCCCTGGCCGTCAGTTTAATCCTGCTTTTCAATCCACCTGCATTCAATGCGCAAATAACCAAATTCACTTACCTGCTATTGGTCTACTTGCTGGTCAATACCGCAACAACCGTTCTTGGGGTACCGCACATCGCACTGGCGGGATTTATTTCGAGAGACCGGAATGAGCGGACCGAGCTCTATGGCTGGCGGCTTGCCTTCGCCAATATCGGTGTTTTAACAGGTTTGTCCCTCCCGCGTTTGATAGCTGAAATTCAGGGACTCGATTTCAACCAGGCGTTTGACCAGGCAATTGGTCAAAGCGCGACCGCCGTTTCCTTCTTATTAATCCTGACGATGGCACTGACTGTTGTCTCAATTTATCGCTATGACAAGATCGAGCGATTGTATCAGGAATCTGAATATGCCAGTTTTTGGAGTGACCTCAAAGTGATCATGGGCAACCGGATTTTCCTTCCCTTGTTCCTCGCTTTTGTGGTTACTTCGATCGGTCTCACCATTAACCAGTCCGTTGCCTTTTATTATTACGAACATCGACTCGACCTGACAAAGGAACAGGTCTATAATGTGTTTCTTGTCTTCTTCCTCGTTATTCTGGTTTCTATTATCGGCTGGGTCTGGCTTTCCCGTCGGTATGGTAAGAAGTGGCCGGCTTTTGCGGGCATGTTGTTACTTGGTGTGATGACTTGCGTGGCCTATCCCCTGCTGCCTGCAGGCAGTCTCGCCTGGCCCATGGTCCTGGCTGTCATTGGCGGTGTCGCAGTAGGTTCAAAAATTCTTTTCGATTCCCTTGTCGCTGATGTGGCCGATGTAGACGAGTGGAGACATCACCGTGAGCGGGAGGGCCTTTATTTTGGTTTCTGGAAATTTGGGACTAAGGTTTCACGGGCAGTCGCACTTGGATTGACAGGCCTGGTTCTTGACTGGATTGGTTTTGTTGAGGGGGCGGATACTCAAACACCCGAAGTGGAAAGTCGCATCGCTTGGCTTTTTGGTCCGGGTGTAGGGATGTTCTTTATTGCTTCGAGTTTTATTTTTGCGGCCTTTCCACTGTCAGATGAACAGCACAGACATATTCAAAGATGGCTGGGTCAGCGAAAAAGTACTTCAAACAACAGGAAGTCTCCTGAATAATGGACATTGTTGAAATCGCCTCATACGGCCTGGCAATCCTTGCCGGTATGATGTTATTGCTTTGGCTTCAACAGGTCTTTACCAAGGATGCCAGTTACGTGGACGTGGGTTGGTCCTTGGGTATAGGTTTACTGGCTCTACTCTACGCGCTTCTGGCAGAGGGATTGATGGAGCGCCGCCTGTTGATCGCAGTTGCAGTATTTGCCTGGTCCGCAAGGTTAGGGATCTTCCTCCTATTACGGCTGCATGGAAAAGGCGAAGACCGGCGCTATGCAGCAATTCGTGAAAAATGGGCCGAGCGTGCCCAACCACTGTTCTTCCTCTTCTTTCAG
>CAYQCG010000376.1:0-2922 GCA_964415925.1 uncultured Puniceicoccaceae bacterium
CCGGCAGGCTTACGTATCAAAAAGGTGGATACGGGTTATTTCCGGAAGCGGCGCCAGAGGGCAAAGCCGGCAACTCCAAGAATCACGATGGCCGCGTTGGTCGCGGGCTCAGGGGTGGGAACCTGACGGACGGTAAAGAATGCGACCTCATGAACACTGGGAAGATAATTATCCAAGCTAATACCTAATTCAGTAAGATCCTCAATTGTAGGCACCAGGAAGAGGTTATCGGGAACTTGTAAGCCAACCCAGAATATGGATGATGGTCCAGTAGCATCAACCTGCGGTAACAGGCCTGGGCTCGGAACCAAACCACCACCAGTAGCATCGGGACGCTCACCAGGAAAGAACCAAAGGACATCCGGATCAATAGGCTCGTCAAACTGCAATTCATTAAACCACTGGTTTACATCTCTGGGGATAGGGTCATGCTTGAAGAAGAGGCCATCAGAATCATTGGAGAGCACAAAATCATCGCCGAAACCTGTTCCGATCTCCATATGGAAGTCAAGATACGGTAGAGTTGAGCGATTGTAGACCTGTTTGTCGAACGCAAGCATTTCAGGGCCGTCAATAGGTCCACTGGTATTCTCTTGTCTGCGGACAACAGCGAATTCGATATCAATGTATTGAAAAGGATCCAAAGTCCATTCTGTAAAGGTACGAGTTGGGTAATCAAACCCACTCTTGTTATCAAAACTGAAGCTACCTGGATCAATGTCTAGCAAGCCCGGACCTTCGGCACGTGCGATTGCTAAATCTACCACATTTTGGGCAGATAGTGTGAATGTTAGCACACTTACGGTAAATGTGGCGAGTAAGCGATTGAGAACTATCATGGTTGTAGGCTTTCTAATTGGTTGGTGTTACCACCTTCAACTTGCCGACTAAACAGTAACAGAGTTCATTTGATTCGAGCGAATCAGATACTCAGCGGTATACCGTGGTAAGCAAGGCGAAGAGAGATAGATTTTTGATGTAATTGGTGAACTGCCATAGAAGATACTACCGTGGCGTTATATTAGCAAATCTTTTTACATAAGGTAGATTCCCTAATATCATTAATTACACTTAAAAAGCCTGCCGGTAAAAAACCGGCAGGCCATAAATCAAAACCCTGTATTATTTATCGAAGACTTACGATCTACGACGGCGCATAAAGCAAAATACCGTCAGTGCGAGAGCAGCGAACAAGGCTATTGTGGCCGGTTCCGGAACAGTGGAAATTGTATCGATATAGGCTTTCTCGACGAATATCCCAGCATCAAGTAATACACCTGTATCACTTTCCTGAACACCCGGAAGTCCAAACAGAAAAAGCTCCCAATCCGGATTTGGGTAAAAGTCGATGTAAAAAAGTGAAAGGAAAGAGGAGGAATTGCCCACCTCATAAGGATCAGCAATCGTTTCCGCGTGAACCAATTGACCGGGAACCTCATCACCATTCTTAATGCCAATAGCATTCAGAAACTCAATCGCACTGGGAAGGGCATCCAGATCCTGCCAGTAGATATGGATGTGAGCGAACTTTGCAGGTTCTTCATCCGGCCAGTTCGGAACATCGAATCGCAAGGTGTTATTGCTGGGATCGTATGTTGCCAAAGGGTCCACATCAGGAAATGGATTGTCAAAAGTCATTTTTCCATCCGCATCTACATACTTCTCATTGAGCGGATCCTCGGAACCTGTGTTGGGAACGGTTGGATTGGAACCACTAAAGTCGAATTCCAAATGGACAGATCGCGGTTGTCCGTCAAACCAGGGAACAACAGGGGAAGCTTGCGCAATGAAGTTCGAAGTCGATACGAGGGTGGTTAAACCCAAATAATATAAGAGTTTTGATTTCATGGTGTTGATAGGTAGAATTGCTTGCGTTATATCTAAGTAATACACCCTAATTTATAATAGTAACATACCTCAGGCAATATCAATTTATAATCCTTTTACATTTACAGGCATTCAAAATCGATAAGTGTTATAATTCTTATCTTATTGCATAACAAAATTATATGCAATTATCTTAATAATATTACACTCTCTAAATATAGCCCTATGATTTTTGACTATTTTTTTACGTAAATTAATAAAGACTGCTGCTGAAAAATAATTGTTACAAAAGCAATCCCTTAAGTGAGTTATGCTCAAAGTCAGTCGAAATAACCTCGTGGATGACTCATCTGATACAACGAGTCTAAATCATGAGGATAACAAGCACAGGAAAAATAATCGTGCCGGTGGGTTATTAAAGTTTTTGTAATATTTCAAACCGGCGCGTCGATCGCGTCCATGATCTTATGGAGGATGCCTTCGACGATGCGGCGTTCCTCGAGGGCGTCGGAGGTCTGACGGCGGAGTCCCAGGCGGTGGGTGAAGACCGGCAAGACCATTTCCTGTACGTCCTCGGGGATGACAAATGCCCTACCCTGGGCCAGTGCGGCAGACTGGGCGGCAAGCTTGAGCGAGAGGCTGCCGCGGGTCGAAATCCCGGCGCGGAACTCGCTCTCTGTGCGTGTGGCCTGGACGAGTTTGAGGATGTATTCGAGCACGCTCTGCTCGACAAAGACCTGGGTGACCCACTGCTGGATTTCGATCACCTCCTGCCGGGTCAGGACCGGGTCGGGGGTGATGCTGTCGTACTTCAGCAGGCCCTGCTCGAGAACCTCAAGTTCGTATTCAGTTTCCGGATACCCCATGCGCAACCGCATGAGGAAGCGGTCCATCTGACTCTCCGGCAGCGGGAAGGTTCCTTCATAGTCGACCGGGTTCTGGGTGGCAAAGACCATGAAGGGCGCGCCGATGTTATAGGTCTGCCCGTCGACGGTCACCTTTCCGCGGTCCATGGCCTCAAGCAATGCGCTCTGGGTTTTGGGGGTGGTGCGGTTGATTTCGTCCGCCAGCAGGATGTTGGTGAAGACCGGTCCC
>CAYQCG010000377.1:0-2918 GCA_964415925.1 uncultured Puniceicoccaceae bacterium
CAGCAGGGCTATGGTAACCGACAGTAGGAGGGTTTGTGTCCGGGTCTGATTGATGAGCAAATATCCTGGTTTTATATGGACCTGCAAAATCCGGAATCCTTCCTTGTTCGGTATTTTCTGCGCAGACGAGAAGATTTCCCAGTGGCAGCATGTATTCTCCATTCTGCTCGAAGGTGTCTACAAGTATCGGGTCGTTGTCACTATCCAGTGGCGACATGTCATATTTTCCACTGCCCAGGAACATGAAATTGTCCTGAAACTGGGCATACCGTGTTCGTCCCGGTAATCCAGTCGGATACGTCCCATCTCCGTTTATCTTCGTGACTTTCCTCAAATTTGATGGATCGGAGAAATCGATAAACTCACAATCGTCACCTCTGGAACCACCCACAACATTCGGCATGACAAGATAGTTTTTCCAGATGAAGGCTTCATAAGCAGGACCCGATTCAGTCCAGAGCGGATCACCAACAGGGATCACGTCGAGGAGTTTCGGATTGCGCGGGTCGCTGATATCATAGGTTGCTACCCCTCTTACATCTGTCCCTCGAATCGCACAAAGAATCAATAGGTTCCCAATTGGGATCGTGAGACCCGTAAATCCATGCTCTGAGAAGGATGAAAGCGTTTCCCCGGTCCGTGTATCAAGAATATCAACGAAATTCCCGTTATGACCGCTGAAGTATTCATAAGGAACAAGGTATGAACCACGTACACCGCGAAAATCAAGAATGTGGCCGGGTGGATTCTCCCTAAAAAGATTCAAAGGATCACTGACATTATAAAACCGGTCGCCCCTGTTATTGACCCTGTAAATAGTATCTGCATCCGGAAGGTAAACAGATGCTGTATGTTGCCCCCTTTCGCCACCTATCCTTTCAACTTCGACCGGATTTGTGGGATCTGATATATCCCATGTGTGCAATGTGTGATTGATTCCATCTGTGACGAGCGCGCGTGTGTCCATGTAGAGATAGCCACCAATGTAATCCAGCACTACGGTTCGTACGACACCGTCCACTCCTTCAGAGTCGGTTAAAAAGTCGGCCAATAAAGTTCCGGCAGTCTGGTTTACATTCGGGAACCCAGGTGTGTAATTCTCTTGTGCAACGGCTTGATGCAGAAATCCAAATAAAATAAAGGAGGTAAACAGCAGAGATATACTATTCTTTGAAAAGAGAAGTATATGTGTCTTTGCAATTATCATCGTGACAGGCCTGCGTCAGTTCCCCATTGGCGATTTGGTTTTTCCCGGAGTATAAGTTTCAAGGTTCCTCCAGACATGATCTGGTTGTGGGTAATAAATGGGACATTAAGGGTTTCACCGTTGAGTTCCGCATAATGAATATACTTGTTTCTTTTAGATGCCGCCGGATCCAATACTTTAAACTGACGGTTTCGGGTCAGATCAATGACGACTTCAGTGAATTCAGGTCTGGTGATTGCATAGATCGGTTCCCCGGGAAGAACAGGTTAGAAGCCCATCGAGGTAAATACAGGCCACGCAGATAGTGCGCCCCCGTCATCGTCACCCGGGGTTCCGAAAATGTTGTCCTTGAACCAGACATCAAGCAGGAATCTCGTCCTTTGCTGGGTTTTCCACGGAGCTCCGCAATAGTTATAAAGGTAAGGAATATGCAGTGACGTTTCATTCCCCATGGAAAACTGGCCAACCATACCGGTCGAGTTTGAACCATTTACATAGAACTGGCTCTTCCTTATTCCAAGGGATTCCCTGAACAATTGGTCGAGTCGTTCTACCATTGCATCAGGTCCACCCAAAAGTTCCATCAGACCCGAGATATCGTGGTGCATATACCATGCATAAGTCCATCCATTGTTCTCATCGTAATAATCCCGGAAGCCCAACCCGCCGGCATTTTTTGGATCGATCTCGATCCAGTTACCCTCCTCATCCTTTGGCATGTAGAGTCGATGTTCAGGATGCCACAGGGTCCTGTAATCCTGACTCATGCGGGCAAATTTCCTGTGGTCCCCATTCTTGCCCAACTCTTTTGCCAGTTCGGAGAGTGCCCACATGTCGTAGGTCCGTCCGAGAGTCACTGCCACAGACTGACGTCTTTCAAAAGGATCAACTAGTGGCTCAGTTTCAACTTCGCCGGGATGCAGGGCCGGTAAATAGCCATTCTCGCGGATAAAATCGTCGAGTCTGGTCCTGGGTGCCTGCTGGCGCCAGGCAATCCAGGACCCCTCTGTAATATTCTTACGGATACCTTCATAAGCCGCTTCAATATCAAAGTTCTTGAGCCCCTTGCGATAGGCGTCCAGGAATGTGCCCGAAGTGTGATAGCCGACCATACAGGGGCGGTGTCCTGTGGCCCGGGCATAGGTTGGCATCCATCCTCCTCCCTGATGACACATCTCTACGAGTGAGTGGAGCATGTCCTCTTCCTGCGATGGATTCAGAATAGTGCGTAGAGGGTGTAAGGCCCGGTAAGTATCCCAGATGCCATCATCCACATAAAAGGGCCGGTCAGAATGGTGTATTTGCTGGTCATACCCACTGTAATATTGGTTATCCTCCAATATATTAACCATCCGTTCATGGGTGCGGTAGAGTGTTGTGTAAAAAGCCCTTTTTTGAGAAGCCGTTCCTCCTTTCACTTTTACACGGGTTAACACCTTCTCCCATGCACTCCGTGCTTCTTCACTAAAAGTGGCCAGGTCTTTACCGGCTGCCTCAGATTCAAAATTACGTCGGGCTTGCTGAGCACTGACATACGAGACCGCATATTTAAAAAATACACTGGAATACACAAGTGAATCCCAGGACAGGCTGAATTTACCTTCATTGTGAATGAATTGGACACCTTCGACAGGATTTCCTTCAAGGTCAGTCAATTCGCCGTAACACCAAACCGACATTGTCCGGGGCTCGTATGCCGGGTTATTCCGGC
>CAYQCG010000378.1:0-2914 GCA_964415925.1 uncultured Puniceicoccaceae bacterium
CTATTTATTTGTTTCTGTATACAGATATTAGAGCTTTCTGTTTGTTACTAACGCCTGATATTGGTATCTTTAGAAAGTGCAAGTTGATTCACGATTAATTCAGCGGCATTTCTATGGCCATCAAACTTCAATATCGATTCAGCTGAATTTCGTTCAGCTACATAAGCATTCTCTATAGCAGCTGCAAACTTACTTGCATCATCAGCCTCATCTAATGAAAAAGACCTAACCAAACCTTGTGTATCCAGGTAGGAGGCACGGTTTACTTGCTCTTTATTTGAAGGTATAGGCACTATTAAAGCAGGAACCTCTGATGCAATAGCATCCATAGTTGTACCATATCCTCCAAGTGAAATTGAAATAGCACTGTTTGCAAGATATTGAGAAAAATCAGAACGATTTCTTGTAATAGAAATTGTTGACGAGGTGTCAGCTGCAATAGCTCTTAGTTCCGCTAGCTTAGCTTCCGGGCACTGTGCACTCACATATATTTCCCATGGACGTTCCTGAATATTAGGATCTTGAATTTCCGGATAAGCGCTTAAGGCATTTTTAATTAGCCTTTCAGCATCTTCATTGTAACCTCCACCAGATGATATAACTACAGGCTTATTCTCTGCTGGAATACTACTATCTCTTTGAGGTGTTTCTGCAAACTCTCCAACATAGTGCGGTGAGAATGCTGGAGGCATTCTCATTGTATCTGGCATTGGGTTGCTTGATCGTACGATCACTCCCTGAAAATGTTTTCCAGTAAGGTATGCATTGCCCCATTGGCGCACTTGTGTCGCTTTCTTTACATCTATAGGTCCATCTAATTCCAAAGGCGGCTCCGCTCCTAGTTGCGCACGAAATGGATTGCTTCTACGTACAGTTTCTTCATCCATGGAGAAGTTTAAGAAATCATCCCGCTGCAAAGCGTAAAATTTTGCTTTTGCTGTTCCTGAGGTAAGTGATCTTCTTTCAGCATGCTTTACGAGCCCCATAAGTTCAACATAGGATGTATCTCGACCAAAAGGCCATGATTCTGTTACAACTACATCAGGTTTTACTTCATCATATATTGTTGTTAGTTCATCTCTTCTTGCCGCATGCCAGGGTATATCATAACGCGAACGGCCATCAGAAGTTACCAACTCTCCTGAATCATTTTTTTCTAAGCCTGATATGCGCCGAATATCAGCATTCCCGAAATTAATGACACTCGTATCCATACTAGACTTAGGCATCACAACAGTGACATCTACACCTCTCTCTTCAAGTGCCCTTGCCAATAAGGCAGAGACACGTGCGTGACCAAGTCCATCTATGAATTCTGTATAAATCATTGCTTTAGGTGAGTCAGGTTTTGATCCAGAATGTCGTTCTATTCTTAAATCAAGAGTTTCTCTTAACTCTTGATGATCATTTACAACAACTAGTTTATTACTCTCATCTGCTGGATATTTTTTATTGTTTCCGGTTAGAATCAGTATTGGAGTTATATTTGCTGCTCTCGCTGCTTGGACATCGGCAGAATATTTATCGCCAGCCAAAATAACCTCTGCTCCATCTGGAACAGATAAAATATCCATTGCTTTAAATACCATCCTTGGTGAAGGTTTCTGCTCCCCCCTTTCTTGACCTGTTGTACCAACAATAGTTAGGTTAGGGTAATCTTCTTGAAAAAGTGCTTCATAAGCCCCGCGCACTATGTTTTCAGGAGAATTACTTACTATAGCTAGTGGGATATTATTATCTCTGAACCATTGAAGAGTTTCTCGTGCACCTTCTATAACCTCAACACCTGGAAGAGAATCCGCATATGTTTGCATCATCAAATCACAAGCCTTTTCACCAGCATCAGCTGAACCATATAATGCCTTGAAGAAATGATCTGGTCGTTTGGGGGCAGCACCTCCAGGCCCACTCAAATTATGTTGTTTGTGGAACCCTTCGGATTCCATTTCTTTCATTGCAGATTGCAATGCTTCACCAGCGAGCATATCCGGATTAATAATTACATTATCCCAATCTAATATTGCATAGAATTGTGGCGTAGCTTTCTTAGAATCTCGTGATAGTGCAACTACGTGTTTACCAATTTCTGGTGTTTCCTGTAACTTTGCTAGACGATCAAGTCGAGGGATAATGATATTATCTGCAGCATAGCCAGCACCTCTTGTTCCTACTTTTATTCTGTCAGTCTTGCCACGTTCTTCATAGGTTTCTTTGATTACTTCGCCCCATTTAGCAGGGGTTGTTTCAACACCAATCCCATGATGTTCTGAGGTTTTTGATGTATATACCGCTCCAGCAACTCCTAATTCAGAAAATTTTCTAGCACGAATCACTTGGTCTAATGCTTTTATCGGCGCGACAACAAAAGGAGTTCCAGCTGCTGCAGTCTCAACAGCAGTATTACCACCACGAATAATGGATAATGCAGCTCTATAGTTTTCTTCACGAAAAGACGGTGAGTTTTGCTGAACAACAATACTTCCATCTGGTGCCTCTTCCTGCGCAATTCGTTCTATCGCCTGATATCTTGGGTCGGTAATTTCTAGAGGTACATAAATATTCCAAGAGTTTTGAGATAACTGACCTGAATATTTTCGCGCACGAATAGCATTTGCATAAAACTCTTCAGCATCCGTATGAAATGATCCATTACCGCCACAAGAAACTAATACTTTACGTTCTGGCGTATATGTATGGTCTGGCTTGGGTTCGGATGCTTGATCGTATGCTATAAAATACCCTGCATAAAATGTCCTATCATTAAAACGACTCATGCCAGGATATGTTTCATCTAGCCTATGTAGATTCCCATCCCCTCGTACAATAATATTTAGTCCATGCTCATTGGCGAGCCGCTCCAGTTCTCGCCTCCTGATCTCCTTACCTCCTGTTTCATCTTCTTCCTGCCTTCTTG
>CAYQCG010000379.1:0-2907 GCA_964415925.1 uncultured Puniceicoccaceae bacterium
GGCGAACTTCCCTGCCAGGCCCGAGGCGAAAGAACTTTTTTGGCGGATCTTCCATAAAATCCTCCCGTTCAATGTAAAGTTCGCGGCTGAACGGCACGATCCGCGTCCCGGCCTCCGGATCCTCGGGATTATTGACTGCTTCCATGTCCTCTACCTGGTCTTCAGGATAGTTTTCGATTGTCACCTTGAGGGGATCGAGAACGCCCATGACCCGGTTGCATCGCTTGTTGAGATCCTCACGCAGGCTGTGTTCCAGTAGCGCAATATCGGATATACTGTTGAATTTTGTAACGCCGACCTTGCCGAGGAAAGTCTTGATGGCTTCAGGGGTGTAACCGCGACGGCGTAATCCACTAATCGTTGGCATGCGGGGATCGTCCCAGCCATTGACATGACCCTCTTCGACCAGACGTCGGAGAAGGCGCTTGCTCATAATCGTGTAATTGAGGTTGAGACGGGCGAATTCGATCTGGCGGCTGGGGAAGATCTCCAGTTTTTCGATGAGCCAGTTATAGAGGGGCCTGTGATCCTCAAATTCAAGAGAACAGAGCGAATGGGTCACACCTTCAAGCGAGTCGCTCTGTCCGTGGGCGAAGTCGTAGGTGGGATAGATGTGCCAGGCGTCGCCAGTGCGGTGGTGATGGGCGTGAAGGATACGATAGAGAGCAGGGTCCCGCATGTTGAGGTTAGGATGGGCCATATCGATTTTCGCCCTCAGAATGCGTTCGCCTTCTTTGAACTCTCCCAGCTTCATGCGGTGAAAAAGATCAAGGTTTTCCTCGATCGAACGATCGCGGAATGGACTGTTCTTGCCCGGTTCAATAAGTGAGCCTCGGTATTCGCGCATTTCTTCCATGGAAAGGTCGTCCACATAGGCGAGCCCCTTCTGGATGAGCTTGATGGCAAAACCATAAAGCTCTTCGAAGTAGTCGGAGGTGTAGCATTCCCTGTCCCACTGGAAACCCAGCCACCGTATGTCTTCCTTGATGGCCTCCACATATTCGGATTCCTCTTTAGTGGGGTTGGTGTCGTCGAAACGGAGGTTGCATTTTCCACCGAACTTCTCCGCCATGGAAAAGTCGATGGTAATCGCCTTGCTGTGTCCGATATGGAGGTAACCATTGGGTTCCGGTGGAAAGCGGGTCAGGACGTTAACGAAGCGACCGGCAGCGAGGTCGTCCTCAATGGCTTCCTGGATAAAGTGTTTTTTTGTGTTTTCTTCTTCTGTCATCATGAATGGTTTGAAGGATCAGTAGAGTTGAATTCACTCGAAATGTGAAGCTGTAGTTTAACAGAGAAGATCCAACCCGTAAATGACTCGGCAGGCTTTGCGGGGTTGGCGGGGTATTTTATATCCGCTACAAAGGCTGCGGACGGTTGGTACCCTTTTGCGATTGAGAACTGTCCCAGAAAAGAACTGGAGCAAGCAGACAATAGCCATCCAAAACAAAAGACTTCGTGTGATCCCGGATTCAGGTAAGAAAAGAAAAATTACATAAAAGACTCCCGCATTGGCCATTGCCACCCCAATGATAAAACTAACCTGAAGCTGGAGGAAGTTCTTCGACCTTGGCATAATCAACCAACGAAAAATAACAGAGACGAGACAAGTTCCTATCGGGAGGTAAAGAAAAGGAGAAAGCTCTATACTTCCTTCAAAGTCTAAGGGGCTCCCATCATATAGGTGCTTAGAATAGAAGTAGACCGCGACCATAATGCTGGCCCAAATATAAAAAAGGACCAGTCTCTGGCTCAGTTTGATTTTCATGAAAGACCTTTCCGCAGCCGCTCCAGCACCCGTTCCTTCCCAATGACTTCGAGCATGGGCATCATGTCGGGGCCGCCAAGACGTCCGCTGAGGGCAAAGCGGGTTACGGGATACCAGGGGAAGGGCTTTTCCTGGCCGTGGGCAGAGGCAAGGTTATCAAATGACCACTGAAGGTTTTCGGCAGTCCAGTCATCGACGTTCTCCAATGCAGCGATGACCTGCTGAAGCCTGTTGGGAGCTTCAGTGTCTTTTTCGATCTTCTTTTTTCCTTTTTCGTCGACCGGGAAGTCTTCGGTGAAGAAGTAGCGCGTGTAGTCGGCGAGGCCCTCATAGTCCGCCATCTTGGGCTGGCAGAGGGCCATGACGGCCTGGAAGTAGTCCTCGTGTAGTGACTCGACGGGTACTCCCTGCCCTGCCAGGATGGGTCGTGCTTCCCAACTGAAGGTTTCCAAGGGCAGGGCACGGAGATATTCGCTGTTGAAGTGGGCGAGTTTTCTTTCGTCGAAACGGGAGTTGTCCTTGTTGATACCCGGAAGGTCGAAGCGCTCAATGAGCTCTTGCAAGGGCATGATCTCGGAGTCGTCCTTGGGATTCCAACCGAGGAGGGCAATGTAGTTACGCACGGCAGCAGGTATGAAGTGACGCTGCCTGTATTCTTCGATTAGGGCACCCTTGTCGCGCTTGCTCATCTTGCCTTTTCCCTGTTTGGGATCCTTCAGGATAAGGGGGATATGCGAGTAGACCGGTGCCTCGACACCAAAGGCATGGAAAAGCTCGGTGTGTTTGCTGGTATTGGAGAGGTGGTCCTCACCTCGGATGACATGCGTAATTCCCATGGTGAGGTCGTCCACCACATTGACGAAGTGGAAGACGGGATTGCCGTCCGAACGGATTATAACGAAGTCCTTCTCCTCGGTCCGCTCCACCCTGCCCCGCACTGCGTCCTCAATGATCTGGGGCTGGCCGCTGATTTTAAAGAATACAGCACCCTCCTGGTCGTAGGCGTGACCGCTGTCGCGGAGCTTCTGCAGGTATTCCCGGTATAGGTCACCGCGCTGGGTCTGGAAGTAGGGGCCGTAATCCCCACCCTTTTCTGGGCCCTCATCCCAATCCATACCGAGCCATCGCATGCCTTCGAG
>CAYQCG010000380.1:0-2235 GCA_964415925.1 uncultured Puniceicoccaceae bacterium
GACCTCGCGTCCAGAAACTTTGGGGAGGACCAGGTCGGTAATTAACAAATTGATACGTGTGCCCAGTTCATTGAACTGTTCTATGGCATCCAGGCCCTCGGTAGATGTATGGACAACATAACCGTGAAGACTGAGGAGGCCGGAGATACAATCCAGAAAAGTTTCGTCATCTTCCACCACGAAAACGCACTCATTGCCGGTAGGTGAATCTTCTACATCTTCCTGCTTCACCTCTGATACTTCACTGCTGCTTTTACTTACCGGAAAATGCAGATCAAAGCGGGTGCCTTCTCCTAATGCGGAGTCAACCGTAATAAAACCATGTAGTTGCTTCATGATTCCATAAACAGTGGACAGTCCAAGACCCGTACCTTTTCCAATATCCTTTGTCGTGAAAAATGGATCGAATATATGGTTCTGTGTTTCTTCGTCCATCCCGCAACCTGTATCGGCAACTGACAGCACTACATGTGGACCGGGCCTTGCATGACCCATCGCTCTTGCCTGCTCGTCATCTACATTGGTTGTTTTGATGGAAATCCGGATATCACCACCGTTGGGCATGGCATCACGTGCGTTGACGCAGAGATTTATTAAGGTCTGCTCAACTTGCCCCTGATCAGCCATTACCAGTGGTAAATCTTCTTCGTAATCCGTTTGCAATTCAATGTTCTCACGGATAACCCGGCGCAGCATACCTTTGATTTCTTCTGTAACCTTGGATAAATCGAGGGTATTGGGTGCCGGCTTATCGCGACGACTGAAAGTCATGAGCTGCGAAACCAGGTCCGCCCCTTTTTTGCCAGCTGAACGGATTTGCTGGGCATACTTCATAGCAGGTGAATCATTTTCCAGCTTAAGCATCTGGAGGTCAGAATAGGAATTGATAACAGAAAGCAGGTTGTTAAAATCATGAGCGATGCCACCTGCCAATCGCCCGACTGCTTCTATTTTCTGTGACTGTCGAATATTCTCCTGCAGGCGATGTAAATGCGAAACATCACGGATTATGAAAACAAGCTGGCTGATATGGCCGCTGGAGCTGTTCACCGGTGAAACCGCCCACTGCCCAATATACTCTTTTCCGTCCCGGGTGTAGCATATGGTTTCCCCCTGGAAAGGGTGTCCCTTCTGCATGCTGGTTTTCAGCATGGGATAGAAATGTTCATCTTTCAGCGGACCCATAACATCCAGTACCGGCAAAGTAGCCACAGCATCAATGTCATATCCCGTAATTTTACTAAAGCCTCCGGTAGTGTAGATGATAGATGGTCCGTCACCATCAAGCTTCGCGTCTGTAATGATCACCGCATCCTCAAGGCTGGCGAGGCCGGCAGCCATCGTCCGGATTTGTTGTTCGGCTTCGTATTGCTGCGTTATGTCCAACAGGGTAACGAGATAACCCTGTAGATTACCGGTTGCGTCCGGAATGCTAACAGACCACAATTCAACAATACTATATTCTCCATTCGCAGAATAAAGCTTCAGCGCTTGTTGATGTGTATTCTTGCTCCGCTTGTCAAAAAGCAGTTTCTCTGCATTTGTGATCGACTCACCTGTAATAATATCACGAAGGTCAAGGACTTCCCAGACAGACTCCCCCTTACTACGTTCCAGGACATGCTGAGTCAAAAGCTCTGCAAGTGGATTCATGAAGACGATGTTCATCTCCGGATCAGTGTTAATCACTGCACAGGGTATATTCGCAAGAATGGTGGAGAGCCTTAATTCATTTTCGCGTAACTGGATGTCGACAACATTCTTGTAGAGAGCCATCTCAATCGATATCTCCAACTCTTTCTTCGTGAAGGGCTTAAGCAAGTATCCAATGGGTGTGGTGCGTTTTGCTCTTTCGACTGTCTCGGTGTCCGAATAACCGGACATGTAGATAATGGGGATATCCGAAAATTGCTTGATTGCGTTTGCTGCTTCAACCCCGTCCATTTCCCCGTGTATCGAGATATCCATGAGAATAATATCAGGCTCATGTTCCATTGCCAGAGTTACCGCTTCTTCACCGGAAGAGGCTACGCCGATGATATCGTAATCTTTATCCATGAGCATTTTGCGCATGGTAAAAACAGAAGTTTTATCGTCTTCAACGATTAGTACACGAATCGGCGTCATCTGATGGTTGGGCAATCCAATGTTTTATTGTATGCTGTTGGACTCATGTGTGATGAAAGGCAATGTCTCTTTTACATACATCGGTATATATACGTCTTTTTTATATAT
>CAYQCG010000380.1:2245-2897 GCA_964415925.1 uncultured Puniceicoccaceae bacterium
AAGCCTGTTTATCAAGATCCATGCGATTGCCTCTGTATCTGCCTTCAGTACAATTGATCCCAGTGATACTGGCTTAAATCCGGCATTCATAATTTGCCTGTATTCTTCGTCAGTAAAATCGCCTTCTGGTCCAACGAGCCAGCAGATACGACCAGCGGGTAAGGGGATGTATGATAACTCATTGGGGGGAATACTCTCATTCACAAGTGCAGCACACCAGCGCTCTGAATAATCTAAACTGTTTTTCAGAAAATCATCCAGTGTCTTTAAAGCGTTGAACTTCAGCAAGAATGGATTTCCCGACTGCTTGAGACTTTCCACTGCCAAGGTCTGCCAGCGGGACACTTTTTTACTAAATTGGCTGCTCGATAACCTTACCTCCACGTTATGGGTATGAAGTGGAGTGATGGACTGTGCTCCCAACTCAACCGCTTTGGGTATCAATGCCTCCATTGTTTTTCCCTTAGTCAATGCGGTCGCCAGATCCAGAGGGGCCTTTGGCATAGGAATATTTTCTGTCTTCTGTATTTCCAGCTCTGCTTCTGCCTCACCCGATACATACTTGCAATGGTATATCGTGCCGGCCCCATCCAAAATATCGACGGGCTCATTCTGTTTTGCACGGCGAACTTTAACCAAATGATGACTTTCT
>CAYQCG010000381.1:0-2894 GCA_964415925.1 uncultured Puniceicoccaceae bacterium
ATCCGGTTAGTTCTCCGGGTGTGGAGCCGGAATTGCCCATATCCTCGATGCTGGGAATCAACTTTCCGTGTGGATCCTTGCGTGGATGATGCAGTTTTCGTTCGAGGGCCTGGACGGTTTTTTCACCAAGAAGGTGCTCAATAATTTCCGCGTCGTCATGGACATGATCCGCTTCATAATGTGCGGCTTCGGTCAGGTAAAGCTCCCAGAGGCGGTGGTTCCGGACGACTTCACAGGCGCGTTCCCATCCTGAGGGTGTCAAATAGATGGTGTCTTCAGCGGTCCCGGCCGGTTCTCCCCTGGCGCCCGAAACAGTGGCGTATCCTTCGCCCACCAACTTGTTTACCTGCTCTTCTATATCACGGAGCGATTCATTCCGACGAAGCGCCAACTGTCTGTAGCGGACACCTTCGTTGCGAAAAGTGTCTTTTTCCCTGACGTGGTAAATGGCCTTAAGTGTATTTTCCATCTGGATACGGCGGGAACGGAGCCAATGTCTTCTCCATCTCGATAAGATACCGTGCCTGGGCGCCATGAAGAGCGCCAGAGTGAAGACGAGAGTCGCAGCGAGGACCATGAAGGGTCCGGTGGGCAGGTGGTTGCCGAGGAATGAAGCAAAGGCGCCGATAAGCCCGGCCAGGATGCCGAATCCGCCGGCCAGAAAGAGCATACGGTGGAGCCGGTCTGTAAGCAGGTAGGCGGTCGCGGCCGGCGTAATCAGCATGGCGGAAACCAGGACGACCCCGACTGCCTGCAATGCAACGACGATCGCGACGGTGAGCAGGACCATAAGCCCGGCATGGAATGCTTTGGTGGGCAGGCCGGAGGCACGGGCAAAACCGGGATCGAAGCTGACACTGAGGAACTCCTTATAGAATACAATCACAGCGACGATGCTAAGGATGCTGAGAATTGCCATAGTGACGACGTCCATTTGGGACAGCGCGGCGACTTGCCCAAAGAGGAATTTGTCCAAACCGGATTTATTTCCACTGGGGAGGTTCTGGATCATGGTGAACAGAGTGATGCCCAAACCATAAAACCCGGCCAGGATCATGCCCATGGCAGCATCTTCCTTAATTGGGGTGGTGGAGCGTATCCAGTGCACAAAAGCGACTCCCAACAGGCCGGCTATGGTCGCGCCGAGAAGGATCGAGAGTGGGTCTTTCGTCATGGAGATAAGAAAGCCGATTGCGACACCCGGTAAAACAGCATGGGAAAGCGTGTCGCCAAAGAGGGCCATTTTGCGGACAACAATGAAACTACCGAGTATCCCGCAGGTGGCGCCGAGGAAGATCGAGCCGAGGACGGCATAGCGCACGGAAGTATCTTCCAGGGTAAGAAACCGGAGGGCCTGGTCGCTCCATGTCGTATCAGTGAGTTCACCGATTTTGGCAGCTTCGAGGTGGGCTGTGGCCATGAGCAAGGTGATGATGCCGATAATTGGACTTCCCAGTTTCATGTTCTGCTATTTCTGAATTTCTCCATTCTCTGCACTCGCGCCTCGCTTGATGGCCACATCAGTCAGAATATTCAAGCGGCCGCCGTAGGTTAGGTGCAGGTTTTCGTTGGTGTAGACCTGAGAAGTGGGGCCATCTGCGATCAAGCGCATGTTCAGCAGAATGATGCGGTCGAAATAATCCTGTGCGGTGGTCAGGTCATGATGGACGACAAGGATAGTTTTACCACGATTCTGGAGTTCACGGAGGAGTTCTATAATGGCGGACTCCGTGGCGGCATCCACGCCGGCGAAAGGCTCATCCATGATATAGAGGTCGCTTTCCTGGGCGAGTGCGCGTGCAAGGAAAACGCGCTGTTGCTGGCCTCCGGAGAGATTTGCGATCTGCCGTTTGGCAAAGGGCCGCATTTTGACTTTGTCGAGGCAGGAGAGAGCGACTTCGCGGTCGGCTTTTCCCGGATTGCGGAATAAACCCAGCCTTCCGTAACGACCCATAAGAACAACGTCCTCTGCAGTGACAGGAAAATCCCAGTCTACGGACTCGCGCTGAGGCACGTAACCGACTCTCCGGACGGCTTTCCGGAACGGTTTACCGAAAACTTTTATCCAACCGCTACTGGGTGGAACCAATCCCATGATACTTTTAATCAGGGTGGATTTTCCAGCTCCGTTAGGGCCGATGATTCCGGTAATGGTAGCAGAAGGGACTTCCAAATCGATGCCGTAGAGTACCGGGCGTTTATGGTAGGCGACAGTCAGGTCATGAACCTCGAGGGGAAGCGGTCCACGATCCCTCCGGGCTGCCGTGTCGGTCTTTTGTTTTGTTCCCAACATCAACATGATGCACTTACTTCAAAGCATTGACAATGGTGTTTATATTATGGCGGACCATGCCCTCGTAGGTTCCGGGATCGTAGGTGATACCATCCGGGCCGGTTTCGAGATGACCGGGCGTGCCCATGGCGTCGGAGAATAATTCTCCCCCAAGTTTTGCGCCGGAGTCCTTGCTGATGCGCTGGATGGCGGCAGGAGACACACTGGATTCGACAAAGACAGCCTTGATTCGGTTTTTTCTGATGAAGTCGACGGTCAGGGCAATGTCGGCCAGTCCGGCCTCGGTAACCGTGGAAATGCCCTGGACCCCGACGACCTGGAAATCGTAGGCACGGCCGAAGTAGTTGTAGGCATCGTGACTGGTGATGAGGATCCGCTTATCGTGCGGAAGCTCGGATATCTTGTCTTTTACCCATGTATCCAATTCGAGGATACGGCTCTTGTATTCACTGCCATTTCGGTGGTAAGTCGCGGCATTTGCGGGATCGGTTTTGATCATCGCGCCGACCACCGTATCGACACATTCGGCCCAGAGGCTGAGGTCGATCCAGACGTGCGGGTCGTAGTGTCCTTCGAACTCGGGTGGCTCGAGGAGGATTGA
>CAYQCG010000382.1:0-2889 GCA_964415925.1 uncultured Puniceicoccaceae bacterium
GGAAACGACAACAAGATACGGGCTTTCCTTCACATGCTGGAACCTTTCAAGATAAAAGACCTGGCCCGAACGGGTAATGCTGCGATGGAGCGAAGCCATATACCTGATAGTTAACCTTCAACCTTATAAATTGAGATGCCTGCAAAAATATACACGGATAAAGACGCTGACTTAAGATCACTCACTGGCAAGACACTGGCGGTAATCGGCTTTGGAAGCCAAGGCCATGCCCATGCGCTGAACCTGAAGGACAGCGGTGTCAATGTGATCATTGGGCTTTATCCAAAAAGCAAATCGATTGAAACGGCCCGTAAACTAGGTTTTGAAGTCTTTACGAATGCCGAAGCCGTTCAGAAAGCGGATGTAATTTTCCTGGCGGTGCCAGACATGAAAGCACCGGAGGTATACGAGAATGATGTTGCCCCGAATTTATGCAAAGGGAAGACGCTTCTGTTCAGTCATGGATTGTGTATCCACTATGGCCTGATCAAGCCGCCGAAAGGTGTCGATGTTATCATGGTTGCACCAAAGGGACCCGGGCATACCGTCCGGAGCCAGTATCTGGAAGGAAAAGGAGTTCCCTCACTGATTGCGGTGATGGATGGATCCTCCAAGAATGCACGCCGAGTAGCCCTTGCCTGGGCAAAGGGAATTGGCGGAACGCGAGCCGGCGTGATTAAAACGACATTCAAGGAAGAAACGGAAACGGATCTCTTTGGCGAGCAGGCAGTATTATGCGGCGGTGTTTCTGCTTTGATCAAGGCGGGTTACGAAACGTTGATTGAGGCCGGTTATCAGCCTGAAATGGCTTATTTCGAGTGTGCGCATGAGATGAAGCTGATTGTCGACATGATTGTTGAATCAGGCCTGGCCGGGATGCGCTTCAGTATTTCCGATACTGCGGAGTATGGCGATTACACACGGGGACCGCGTGTTATTTCCGGACCAACGAAAAAAGCAATGGCGAAAGTCCTGAAAGAAATCCAGGACGGCAAGTTTGCCAAGCAATGGGTCAAAGAAGCCAAGAATGGATATCCGGAGTTCAAACAGATGCGCAAGTCAGAAGCCAAGCATTCGATTGAGAAAACCGGTGCACGCCTTCGCAGTATGATGCCCTGGTTGAAGAAGAAGAACCTGAAAGGCGCGCAGGCCGCATACTAGGCAGTCGAGTTGATCACGTGAAAGACCGGCTATTACTGGCCACACGTAAAAGCCCGCTTGCGATGTCACAAGCAGAGCAGGCTGCTGCCTATTTACGTAATCTCCACCCCGGTTGCAGTGTGGAACTACTACCCATGTCGACCACCGGTGACAAGCAGGCCAACTGGTCGCTTTCGCAGAAAGGTGGCAAGGGCTTATTTACGAAAGAGCTGGAGGATGCGCTTATGAAGAATGAAGCCGACATTGCGGTTCACAGTGCAAAGGACCTGCCATCAAGGCAGCCGGAAGGGCTTGCGATTGCAGGCTATTTACCGCGAGGGCCGGTAGAGGATGTTCTGGTCATTCGTGAAGGTATCAGTTCACCCAAAGTGATTGCGACGGGAAGTCCGCGTCGACGAGCGCAGGCAAAACGGCTGTTTCCCAGTGCGGTATGGAAAGATTTAAGGGGAAAAGTGGAGACACGATTAGCGAAGATCAGTCGTGGCGATGCGGATGCCACATTATTGGCGAAGGCAGGGCTGGAAAGACTAGGCATAAATGATTTCGAGGGCCTGACATTCAAATCACTGGAGCTTGATGAAATGATTCCGGCAGCCGGTCAGGGGGCAATAGCCCTTGAAGTGAGGGAAACGGACAGGGCACTGTTCGCGAAACAATTTGATAAGAAAACGGCCTATGCCGTGACTCTGGAGAAAGCAGTACTGGCCGGAATGGGAGAAGGATGCCACACCTCGCTGGGGGTCTATTATAATGATGGACGACTCCATGTTTTTCAGGAGAAACAAGGCCAGAAGAGCTATGAATTAAGTAGCATAGACTTGAAGAAGGCTCTGGCGCGGATTGACGAAATCGTCGAAGCATTAAAGATTGCAGACTGAAGCCATGATTTCTGAAACCCAACCCCTGACTGGAAAACGGCTGGTCGTTACACGCAGTACGGATCAGGCAGGCAAGCTGCGCAAACGACTGGAAAGCGAGGGGGCCAAAGTCCTTGAACTGCCCTTGATCCAGACATCACCGGAGTATGATCCCAAGGTGGCGAAAAGAATCTTCTCTGAACTGGGTCAATTTGACTGGATCCTGTTTACCAGCGCCAACGGGGTAAGGTATTTCTTCAAATTATTTTATGAAGTTTATGAGGATTTACGCAGTATTGGACTGTCGCACATAGCGGTTGTCGGAATGGCGACAGCACAAGCGGTCAGGGCGGAACGTTTGAAAGTGGATGTAGTGCCCGAAAAAGCCACCGCAGAGAGCCTTGCGACAGCACTAATGGAAGCTGCAGATATCGATAACACGCGTATACTTGTGATTGTTGGCAACCGTAATCGCGACACATTGGTGAAACGCCTGGAACGGGCAGCCGCTATTGTTGACACCTTACAAGTCTACCGAACAGACTTGACAGACTTATCCAAACATCCGTCCGCATCCGAGTTCCGGAGAAAAGGGGCAGATGCCATAATCTTTGCCAGTTCCTCCGCAGTACAATCCTTCAAGGATCAGGCGGCCTTTCTGCAGCTGGATGAGGATGCGCATAAGCCGCTGAGTTGCAGTATTGGCCCCCAGACATCGGAGGCCTTGCGCGAGTCAGGCATCTCCGTTGACCTGGAATCACCGGAGCCGAACCTGGATGCGCTGGTTAACACCTTAAAAAAAAAGCTAAGTTCATAACATGCCAGTTGAAGTAAAAATTTGCGGAATAACGCGCCCTGAAGATGCCCGGCT
>CAYQCG010000383.1:0-2889 GCA_964415925.1 uncultured Puniceicoccaceae bacterium
ATACCCATGAAAAGAATTGCCTTATTCAGTTCCATACTGGTTTTGATTAGTTCTACATCCCTCATTGCAGAAGAAAGTATAAAGTTCAAAGGGGTCCACCTTTGCTGCAATGGCTGCGTCAAGACCGTCAACGCTGCTCTTGCCGATGTTGAAGGAGCTATGGTGGACGCGGACAAGGATGCAGGGACGGTAATGATCAGCGGACCGGAAAAGAAGACTCTGCGGCAGGGCATGAACGCGCTTTGGCGGGCGGGTTTTTATGGAATGTCCAACGATTCATCGATTGCGATCAAGGACCGGACCGGGGCCAAGGACAAGACTGTGACCAGTCTGAAGGTCAGGGGTGTCCACATCTGTTGCGGGGCATGTGTCGATGCCATAACTGAGGCGCTGGCAACGGTTGAGGGGGTAACCGGTAACACGGCAGAAAAGAACAAGAAGACATTCGAGATCACCGGCGAATTCAATGACAAGGCGGTGTTCGCCGCCCTGAACAAGGCCGGATTTGGCGGGAGAGCCGCAGAGTAACCGGCTAATGGCATCGAGTTGTCCGGAAGGATCGTGTGCGCTTGTGTATTTCCCGTACGAATAATAAAGAAGATTATAATGAAACAGACTTACTTCTCATGGTGTGGATTAGTGACGTTGCTACTTTCCGTACAGATTACTGAAGCCGGAGCTGACGAAGGGTGGCAAACCCTGTTCAATGGCAAGAACTTCGATGGCTGGGAATACCGCGGAGGCAGCGATGAGGCGCCGAAGTTTGAAGTCAAGGACGGGGCGATTGTTGGCTACACCCTCATCCCACGTAACAGGACCGGATTCATGGCGACGAAGGAGCAATTCAGGGATTTCGAACTGGTCTTCGAGTGCAGGATCGACGAGGGGCTCAACAGCGGCGTGCAGGTACGCAGCACCCCATCCGGGACGGTGCGCGGGGCCCAAGTAGAGATCCAGGCGGGTTTTAGCAGGACCGGTTATATCTTTGGCCAGGGAATGGGAATGTGGCTGAGCGAGGACCTGCCCGACAGCAACGACGCCTTCAAATCGAACGAGTGGAACCACTTTCGTGTGCTGGTACGCGGAAGTAATATCAAGACATGGATCAACGGGAAGCACTTGGCCGACCTGACTCATGAAAGGGTTGCCCTGGAGGGTGTGATTGCGCTGCAGGTGCATGGTTATCCACGGGGTAGCAGGCGCGAACAGGGTTCAGACAAGGTGCTGACCGTGGCCTGGCGGAATATCAAAATCAGAGAGATTGATTGATCCAGCTTTAGGTTCGCCACAAAGGCACATTTCAGCTTGCAGGATTTCCTGACCGGGGATGCGTGTCACCTGTCACCAGGGTAGGGTGTCACTGCCTGTCCTGCACAGTTAACCTGCTATCACCGTAGATGGATGTAGTGGAGGTGGTGTGGCGGGTGTCCAGGCGACGCAAAATAGAATAATTAATTATAATAAATTAATATAAAACTTGACGTTGTGCGATAGTGGTATCGAAGCGTTAATAATTTATTGACAGGGATGAACGAATGGCTATGGTATTCATAAGGATACTATGGATAATCTAACGATACGGCAACAAGAGGTATTGGGATACCTACAAACGCACTTGCGGGAGCACGGGACTTGGCCGAGTTTCCGGGAGATTGAATCGCATTTCGGGTTCAGGAGCACGAACGCGGTGATGGGGCACCTGAAGGCCCTGGAGCGTAAAGGCTACATCAGCCGTGTGCCGGGGCAGGCAAGAACGTTCCGGATCAATATGGATTTGAACGAGGAAGCGCGTCCGGTGGAATCGATGGACGTGATCGAGATCCCGATATACGGATCGATTGCGGCAGGGTTCCCGGAAGGCGTGGAAACGGCCGGTGCGATCGGGCACCTGCAGATCGACGTGGATACGGCGGGCATCCGGCGTTCACGGCGGTGTTTTGCCCTGAAGGTGCGGGGCGAGAGCATGATCGACGTGGGTATCCTGGACGGGGATACGGTGATCGTGGAGCAGAGCCCGCCGCGCGACGGCGATATTGTGGCGGCCCTGATTGACGGGGAGACGACCCTTAAGCGCTTCGTCAACAAACGCAGAAAGGCTCCCTACCTGAAGGCGGAAAACCGTAATTTCAAGGACCTCTACCCGGTATCGGAACTGACCGTGCAGGGGGTAGTCAAGGCGGTGGTGAGGAACCTGTAGCGGGCAGTCGGCTGCGGCCTTAAAGTATTTTCAGGTAACAGTGCGTCAGGCTCTCTGACCTAAGCCACTGCCATGTACCAGCAACGAATCGCTTGATGCCATGGGTGAAGTGAATATCAAGGAGCTGTTAGAGCGTATACTTCATGAAAAGACTCATCATACACCTTGGGCCGCACAAAACAGGCTCCACCTCTCTGCAACATTTTTTCAATTACCTGGATAACCGTTACGGGAGCAAGGTGCATTATCCCCTTACACTGCGGCGATGCGGACAGGATGGTTTTACTTATATAAGGCTCAACTCATATAACCGCAAGGTGATCGAAAAGGGTCCGACGAAGAATCATAATATCCTGGCCCGTTATCTCAGAACCTACACCAGAAACCAGTTTATAGAGGGTCCGACCCTTGAGAGTGTGCTCGACAGGCTGAATGATGAAATAGAAAGCAATGCCAGCCCGATAACGATATTAAGTGCAGAGGATTTCTGGCTGGTAGACGAAGAGGGAATCGGGCAACTGGCCCGGCGCCTTCCCGATCTGCCAGTAACCTTTCTTTGTTACGTGCGCCAGCCCGAGAAGAAACTTCCGTCCTTATACGCCGAATCTTTAAAGTATCTGGTGACATTTAGTTTCGAAGAGTATCTGAATATTAATGCAGACTGTATCTGCAATGAAGGTGAGGTCGTCGAT
>CAYQCG010000384.1:0-365 GCA_964415925.1 uncultured Puniceicoccaceae bacterium
ACCGTAAGACACAGTAAGAAGGTCAATAAAGTGAGCATATGACGGGTCGGTAAATTATAAAAATGATTACAAACAGAAGTTTTCTAATACATGCCATTTGTGCAGGTATATTCTTTCAAACGGCTGCTGTTTGCACGGCGTCAACGCTTTGGTATGAGCAAGCGGCTGGTGAATGGAAGGAGGCACTTCCACTGGGTAACGGACGCCTTGGAGCCATGGTCTTTGGCGGGGTCGACAGGGAACGCCTGCAACTGAATGAGGAGAGTCTTTGGGCAGGGAGCCAGTTCGAAACCTATCAGAAGAAATTAATGTCAATAAGGATCAACTTAAAGACAAGGTCGTCACCGGCAAATCCCCCAAAGCCT
>CAYQCG010000384.1:375-2888 GCA_964415925.1 uncultured Puniceicoccaceae bacterium
TTGAGCAGAGTCTTTGCGCTGTGAGCCAGTTCGAATCCTATCCCGATGGATTTAAGGAGAATCTGGAGAAACTCCAAGATATGGTCTTCTCCGGCAAAGCGCACAAAGCGTCGGCGTTTGGGGTGAAGCATATGACGAAGCGTCCGACTTCGTTTCGCTCCATCGAACCACTTGCTGACTTGATTCTGGAGTTTGAGCAGGCAGGCGAAAGTCGCCAGTACCGGCGAGACCTCAGCCTTAGGGACGGCTTGGCCTCCATTTCCTACCATAGTGGGGGTGTCCGGTACCGGCGGGAGGTGCTGATCTCGGCGGTTGATGACCTTATGGCCATGCATCTCACAGCGGACAGCCCCGGTGCTCTAACTGTTCAGGTTTCGTTGTCGCGCGAGAAGGACATAACGGTCACGGCATCCGATGACGGCATGCTGCGAATGGATGGGCAAATAGTAGATATTGAAGCGAAGGACGGCGGCTATGATGATAATCCAGGTGGCTCCGGGCCTGGCGGCGCACATATGAAGTTTGCCGGGCGTCTTCTTGCGAAGGCAAAAGGGGGTACCGTGCGGGCCGGCGACGAAACACTGCGCATAGAGAACGCCGACGAGGTCGTGTTGCTTTTCACAGCGGCAACCGATTACAATGTGCGGAAGTTGAATTTCGACCGATCGATAGATCCTGCGGCAATAGCAGAGGGCATCCTCAAACAGGCGGCAGACAAGTCCTGGGAAGACATCAAGTCGAGGCACCTCGCCGAGCATCGTCCTATCATGGATCGGGTCAAACTCGACCTGGGTGGCGTGGAGCAGGCGCGGCTTCCGACTGACAAACGCCTAGCTGCACTGTCCGAGGAACACACCGACCCGGCACTGCTTGCGGATTTCTTCCAGTACGGGCGCTACCTTCTCATGAGCAGTTCACGTCGTCCGGGGCGCCTGCCGCCAAATCTTCAAGGGATTTGGAACCATGCGTTGTGGGCGCGCTGGGAATCGGACTACCACCTCAACATCAATTTACAGATGAACTACTGGCCTGCGGATGTGGCCAACCTTTCGGAAACGATCGACTCGTTGGTCGACTGGTTTGAGCCCCTTACGGTAAGGGGCCGGGAGTCCGCCAGAATTCTTTACGGTGCGGACGGCTGGCTGACCTACCTTGCGACCAACCCTTTCGGCCGCGTGACTGGCTCAGGCTCAGACAAACGCTCCCAGTTCAATAACGGATTTCTGGATCCCCTGACCGGGGCGTGGATGGCGATGACGCTCTGGCGGCATTATGAGTTCACCCAAGACGAGGAATTCCTCCGGGAAAAGGCCTATCCGATTCTCAAAGGAGCTGCCGAGTTTCTTCTCGACTACCTGCGCGAAGACCCGGAAGGCCATCTGGTAGTCGTTCCTTCAACATCTCCGGAGAATGCATTCATCGATCCGGTTAGCAGGAAAAAAATTCGCATCACCTGGGGGTCGACTTATCATAACACGATTGTCCGGGTGGTTTTCGAGGCGGTAATTGCTGGTTCTGAAATTATCGGGACCGATCAGGGCTTGCGGAGTGAACTGTCTGCAGCTTTGAAAAGACTGCCGCCTATGAAGATAGGTGCGGACGGCACGATTCAGGAGTGGATTAAAGACTACAAAGAGGCGTCCCCAACGCATCGGCATGTGTCCCATTTGATCGGGCTGCATCCCTTCTCTACGATCAAGGATAGCGATCCGGAACTGTTCCGGGCAGCTACCAAGACGCTCGAGCGTCGTGGGTCCGGACGCGACATCGGATGGAGCAACGCATGGAAAGCGAGTTTCTATGCTCGATTGCATAATCCGGAGCAGGCGCATTACTACATCCACCGGCTGCTCCGCAAGAACTGCGTGACGAATTTAATGAACGAGCACAATAGCGGAAATACAAGCCATAGGAGCGCCAGGCTGTTTCAGATCGATGCAAACCTTGCGGGCACGGCAGGAATCGCTGAAATGCTGCTTCAAAGCCATGCCGATGCAATCCATCTGCTGCCTGCCTTGCCCGAAGCATGGCCGACCGGCTCTGTCACTGGCTTGAAGGCGCGGGGTGGATTCATAGTCGATATCCAGTGGAAGGACGGTAAGCTGCAGGAAGCAGTGATCTATTCCCGCGCTGGTAGACCTACCGTCGTTCGTTACGGGGACTTGCGTAAGGAAGTCGACCTGAACCCTGGCGAGAACGTTGTTATCCGCTTTTAGTCGTGAAGATATGGCCAATACAAAACAGAGAAAACATGAAGAAAGCGCAACTTCCCCTTTGCCACGGTTCCACAACCCAATACGGTCCCTATTGCAGCGGTATAGACTACTTCAGGCTGACACGCCTGGGCGTCTCATTAAGCCATAACCCCGCTCTTCCTATGTTGCTACTAATTCTGCTCGGTATCAGCTCCGGACTATACGCTCAGACTGTTACCGTGACGGACTTGCGTTGCGAGTACGCCAGCCGACCACTTGGCGTTGACGCGTCACAGCCGAGACTGAGCTGGCGCATTG
>CAYQCG010000385.1:0-2871 GCA_964415925.1 uncultured Puniceicoccaceae bacterium
CCCAGAGACTGGCAGGTCCTTCGATAGTGAGGATCAATCCTATGACAAGTGCCGGAGTATTGCTTAAAGATCCTGTTGGTAGCGGACGGTCTGCGGTGCGCCGCATGCGAGTATCTTCCTTGCGTTCCCACCATTGGTTAAGGGCAGCAGCGCCACCAGCTGCCAGGGCGGTCCCGATCAAGACCGTGGTGAAGGAAAGCGCATTCGATGTTGAAGCTGCCAGATAGCCAAAGAGTGCACTGATGACTGCCATCAATGAGAGCCGTGGCTTGGTCAGTTCCCAAAAGGCAACCAGCGGAAAGCGACGACTCAGGCCGGCACTGCGCGCGAGTGTTTCAGTGGTTTCGTTGAAAGAGGCAATCTTTTCAGGAGGCATGGATTAAAATGAAACGGCTTGAGGTGTCGGGTTGGAACTTTCTCCGGAACGGTGAGATTCTGTGGATCGGGTATGAGGCTCGAGGGCCGGAGCATAACTAAAAAAGTGGGTTGCCCATGTCGTGGCCAGCAGAAATGCGCCATTGAGCACATGCAGGGTCGTGACGAGAGGAGTCCGGCCCATCCAGATGACACCTGCTCCAAGGGCTACCTGTATGAGCACAAGCGCGCAGGAAGCGTAAGCCATGGCGCGTACGATGTTGCTTGAGGTGTTTCTCAAGAGCTCCAACGCCCAGTAGGCGTAGAGCACCGTAATCAATAGCGCCAGGACACGGTGGGCGAAATGTATGGTAACGGGGAAGCTCCACTCTGCAGGAATCAACGTGCCTTCAGGTGTCAATGGAAAGGTAGGAATAGCCAGACCTGCACCCTTGTGCCGCATGATCGCTGCAACGATCAGCTGCACAAAAACCAGACCGATCAGAACCAGGCCTGTTGTATTGGGGATCATTTGGACTTTGGCGGGGTCATCCCGCAACCGTTGCCAGGCTTTTGTTTGTCCAACGGCAATAGCGGCCAAAACGCAGAGAAAGACCTGGGCGAGACAACCGTGGACAATGGCATAATTGACCTCGTTTTCCAGGACCCTGATTCCGCCCAGCAGACCCTGGATGACCACAAGTATGAGCGCGGCCAGAGCAGTCAGGCGCATCCAGCGACGGGGCTCTACTCGCCAGATCCAGATTGCGAGAATCAGTGTCAGGTTGCCGACGATCATTCCCAGCAGGCGATGTCCATGTTCTGCCGCCATGGCAGTATTTTCGGTCCAGCCTTCAGGATTGATGGAGCCGTTGGAAAGCGGCCAGTCGGGAAAGACCATACCCGCACCAATGGTGGTGGTGAATCCGCCTGCGTAGAGCAGCAAGACGGTTGCCACGAGGGCAATGAGGCTGTAGCGCGCCAACCAGGGCCGGTATGTCAGTTCTCTCTGTCTCAAGATATCAACGGGTAATTAGGGATAAATGTGGAGTTTATTAGCAGGGTTTATCAATCCGGCACAACGCCGAAGTGTGAATTTTTAGTGGAAAAATGAACTTTCTGTTTACGAAGTGTCAGTTGGTAAAGGAATTTTCCAAGTTAGGATAACAGTAATTGATGGTGGATACTTGCATCGACAGCTAAAATTTTTAATGAATAAGCGAATTAAATAAACAATCAATTGAGCGCAGAAGTTATGTGCAACCGCACCTTATCAACCCTATTAGCACTATTAATAACCCCTTTGGCTGTAAACGGAGCAGTGGAAGTGTCGGGGGTGATCGAATCTATCTCGCATGAGACATTGCGGGCTACGGTTAAGGTTAAAGAAGAGCCTATCGTAGTCCGTCTGGGGCGCGGAGATTCGGCGTATCTTGAGGCAGGGGACCGGATTCGGGGACGCCTGGTGGAAGAACCGGAAGGGCTACGCATGGAAATGATCTGGCCGGATGACCCGAAAACCGGGGCCATGATGACGGCGGTCAACAACCAGTTACGGCGGGACACGGAAGTGAGGGGTCGCAAGGTATTTCGCAGCATAGGCGAAGACCTTCCCCCCTTTGCACTTTACAACCAGTATGGTGAAGTGGTCAGGGCACAGGATCTGGAGGGCAAAACCTCGGTTATCAATTTTATATTTACCCGATGTACCAATCCGCGCATGTGTCCCGCTGCAACGAGCCGGATGCATCAGCTTCAAATACAGGTAAAGGAAGCCGGGCTGGAGAATGTGCAATTTGTTTCCATGACCCTGGATCCGGATTATGACACACCGGGCGTTTTTAATGCCTACGCGAGCCGATACGGGATTGACGGCAGTAATTTTCACTTTCTGGGTGGACCGAAACAGGCACTGGTTGACCTGAAGGAACAACTTGGGATTATTACGCAGAAAGATCCGCGTTTAATTATCAACCATACTATGCGGACGATACTGGTGGATGCCACGGGTACGATTGTTTATCAGGTACCGGGAAGCCAGTGGAGTGTGGATGATTTTCTCAATCGAGTTGAAGAACTAAACACCAAGATGCTAACTTCACACCAATGAGTAGCAGGAAATCCAAGCGCTTTTATGGGGTAGCCGGCATTACATTTGCTTTTGCCTTGCTATTTGTCGGTATTCGGAGTGCGCCGGTAGAGCCCTGTGAGGTTTTGCATTATGGTGAGTTTATGAATGAAGAAGGTGCGGTGGAATACTGCGGTGAAGAGGAGACTGCCTTTTTCGACATGACCCGGATTCGCTACCCTGTGCATGTCCTGGTTTTCCCGGTGGGGGGACTGGTTCCTGGAAAGGCCCAGACCTTCGATCTCTATCTCAAAGATCATCTTGGGCAGGGGATTGCTTTCGAAGACATTGTAGTGAGTCACACCGAGCGTATCCACCTGATGGCGGTTGATCCATCGCTTACCGATTATCACCATCTTCATCCCCAGCCGGCTGGTGCACCCGGGCAT
>CAYQCG010000386.1:0-2867 GCA_964415925.1 uncultured Puniceicoccaceae bacterium
GCTCGTCAGGCTCATAACCTGAAGGTCGCGGGTTCAAATCCCGCCCCTGCACCCAATTTCCTTCAGCACTTGCAAAGGATGCCCGTTCACTGGAAATGCCTCCGTTCTATAAATCACAGGCAAAGTTTCACGATCGCAGGGATGCCGGTATGCGATTGGCTGAAGTTCTGAATAATTACAATTACTTGAATCCACTGGTTATTGGGTTAGCGCGTGGTGGAGTTGTAGTAGCGGCCGAGATTGCTAAATTCATGAGAGCACCCATGCGTGTAATTGTCGTATGCAAGATTTCGTCCCCGGATCAACCGGAATTAGCCATTGGTGCTGTGACTGTGTATGGCGACAGTTTTTTCGACCAGACAATCGCAGGTTATTTTTGTGCATCGGATGAACAGTTGGATCACTGGAAACAAAACGCTCTAACAAAAGCAAAAGACAAGAAACTGCATTACGGAATGTATACGGAATTACCACCGCTTGAAGATAAAACAGTCATATTGGTGGATGATGGATTGGCTACGGGTGCAACCGCAAAAGCAGCAATCAGAACACTGCAAAATGCAAGGAAGCTCATATTGGCCATTCCAGTTGGGGCGAAGGAATCGATCAATGGATTCAGAGACTTAGTCAATAACGTCGTTTGTCTTCATGAACCGCGAAACTTTTATGCTGTCAGTCAATGGTATGATCATTTCGGACAAGTATCTGACGAAGAGGTGAATCAGTTGCTGAGTGGATTAGCCGAAACGTAATTAAATGAAGCATAGAACTATGTAAATATTCTGGTGAGCGAAGTAGCCTTTTGCACTCTCTAGAAAAATCGCATGGCAAAGGCCCCTTTGTTTATGTCTCAGCAATCAATTTAATCATCCCAGTGGGCCTCGATTATCTTTTGAATGTGGGGGAAATCTTCATCGGTTTCACCTAATTGTTCGCGTAAATTTCTCAGCTCTTGCTTAAGATCAACGATTATTGAAACATATTGTGGATTGGCATATTGGTTATGCATTTCATGAGGATCCTTTTCCAGATCATAGAATTCCCAGGCAACTGGAGTGTTGTGGTGGTAACGATTGCCGCCTTTATTTTTGATCTGCTTTCCCCCATGAATGTCGGTAAAATCGGCTCCATAAAAGAAGATCAACTTGTAGCGATCAGTCCTTATACCAAAGTGCGCCGGATTATCCAATGAGTGACCCATATGCATCCAGTAACGATAGTATGTGGCTATTCGCCAATCTGCAGGTTTAGCTTCACCCCTAAGGGCATCAGCAAAACTGCGTCCCTGCATGTAGTCAGGGGTATCCAACCCGGCCAGTTGAAGAAACGTCGGTGCAAAGTCCGTATTGTTGATCAACCAATTGTTCAGTGTGCCCGCCAGCAGACCGTCCGGCAGTCGAATCAAAAGAGGCATGCGCATCGCTTCTTCATACATCCAGCGCTTATCATAAAAGTCATGCTCACCCAGAAACATCCCCTGGTCACCAGTATATATGATGACGGTGTTATCCATAAGACCTGTATCTTCCAAGTATTCAAAAATTCGTGACAAATTTTCATCCACTCCTTTTATACATCGAAGATACTTCTTAAGATAACGTTGATATGCCAGATGCGTATATTCATCTTCAGGAAGCGCAGGATCCACATCCATACTTTTACCAATACTTGCCCGATGCCGCCTTGAGACAGATGCTCCTATTACCTTAACCAATTCATCATTTTCTCCCCGTGTCGCAATTGAACCAAACCGAGGACCGGGTTGGTCGTATAAATTGTCGGGCTCCGGTATTTCGACATCCTCCAGATATTTTGCAAAGCGCGGATGGGACTCAAAGGGTCCGTGAGGCGCCTTGTATTGCAACATGCAGAAGAAAGGTTGGTCTTCAGGACGGTTATTTTCCAGCCAATCCAGTGTGAGGTCAGTGATGACATCAGAGGAATGACCTCTCGTCTTTATGAGATTGACGTCCCGAGTTAAAGTACTGTCGAAGCGAACAGAAGTTAACTCGCCCCCTTCCTTGGTATAGAAAACGGGGTTCATGTATCTCCCCTGTCCCGGCAGGACACAGTAATAGTCGAATTTCTCCGGACTTTCCTTAAGGTGCCACTTGCCAAAGACTGCAGTCGTATACCCAGCCCTGGCAATCTCACGAGGTAGATACTGCCGATTAACTTCTAAAGAATCATATAGATCATAAACGCCATTGTGCTGGCTGTGTTGACCCGTTAGAATACTTGCTCTGCTAGGAGTGCAAATTGAATTAACACAGAAAACATTTGTAAAAAGTATACCTTCACGTGCTAACAGGTCGAGATTGGGTGTAGGGTTCAAAGGAGCCAGCCTGCCACCATAAGCACCGATGGCTTGTGAAGTATGGTCATCCGACATAATGAAGAGGATGTTCGGTCTCTCCGGAATAATCGCGGATGAACTTTCTGCCGAGACAACCTGACTCTGACTGATGCTGAATGCAATAATTACACTAATTATCCGAAACATATCTAATAATTAAGCTGATTGCTTAGCATGTATGAATTCTTTTCAGGAACAAAAAATCAGACCTTTAAAGTCTGATTTTATGAGTAAGGTTTATGAACTGGGTGTTGCAGGAGGATCCACGTCAGGCGGATCACCCGGATCTTCTCCAGGTGGAGCACCAGGATCGTCAGGAGGCGGATCAACCGGATTCAAAACGTCTGTAACATCAAAACTGAAGGCCCATTTCATTTGTCCAAGATTAACAGGCGCGAAGTCATTGTCATCGCCGGTTTCCGGTGTCCACGGGAAGTCATGAGTCCAACCCCCTTCACCTCCAATGGTAACAAGCATGCCATTCGTGTCAAGGTCCAGATCCGGTGCCCTC
>CAYQCG010000387.1:0-2866 GCA_964415925.1 uncultured Puniceicoccaceae bacterium
CGGAAAACACGATTAACAAGGCACCCAACAGGTGCAGTGAAGACCTGCGAGACGGGAATCAGGCCTAGCCCATCCCCATGAGCGTGAAAGAAAAGACCGGGTTATTTAAAGCCCTTGCCGGGATCGGGTTTAAGGAAATTGAAGTTGGATTCCCCAGCGCCAGTGAGACCGAATACACCTTTTGTCGTGAAATCATCGATCAAAAGCTGATTCCGGAGGGTGTCGCAATCCAGAGCCTCGTACAATGCCGGGAACATCTTATCCGCAAGACTTTTGAAGCATTGAGTGGCGCTCCGGAAGCTATCGTTCATTTCTATAATTCAACCAACCCGCTTCAGCGCCGGGTAACTTTCGGCCTCGGTAAAGAAGAGATCAAGAATATCGCGGTTAAGGCCGCGGCTCTGGTTAAATCCCTCATACCTACCCTGCCGGATACAAAATTACGTTTCCAATACTCTCCGGAAAGCTTCTCGGATACGGAGTTGGATTTCTCCCTCGAAATCTGTCAAGCGGTTATGGAAGTCATGGAACCCACTCCCGAAAATCCCATGATTCTTAACCTGCCGGCAACTGTCGAAATGAGTACGCCCAACATCCATGCCGACCAGATCGAATGGTTCTGCAATCATTTAAAACACCGGGATTGCGCGCTCATCTCACTGCATACCCATAATGACAGGGGTACCGGCGTAGCCGCCACCGAGCTGGGCCTGATGGCCGGCGCAGACAGGGTTGAAGGCACCCTCTTCGGTAATGGTGAGCGGACCGGTAATCTGGATATAGTTACTGTCGCTCTGAACATGTATACCCAGGGCGTTGATCCCGGTCTGGACTTCAGCGATTTGCCCGCCTTGCGTGCCCTCTACGAGGAAAACACTCGTATGGACGTCCACCCCCGCCACCCTTATGGAGGAGACCTCGTCTTCACCGCCTTCAGTGGATCCCATCAGGACGCTATCAAGAAAGGTATGGACAAAATGGACAAGAGTCCCGATGCCCTGTGGCAGGTGCCTTATCTGACGATCGACCCGGAAGATATAGGCCGTACCTATAAGGCAATCATACGCATCAACGCGCAAAGCGGTAAAGGTGGCGTCGCTTATATCCTGAATCGTGAATACGGATTCGATATACCTAAGCTGATGGCACCGGAATTCGGTGCTGTGGTGACTGCTTACGCTGATAAAATGAGTGAAGAACTCACGCCGGAACAAGTGAAGGAAATCTTTTACAAGGAATACTTGCAAAGGGACGAGCCTTTGAAACTGAAGTCCTACCGGATCGAAAGCCTGGCAGACGACCATCATAAGATCGAGTTGAATGCACAGGTAATTTTCAACGGTGAAGACAAAACGATTACCGGTCATGGTAATGGTCCTATCAATGCCCTCAGTAACGCGATTGAAAGAGCCGGCTGGAAACAATACCGCCTGCTCGACTATCGGCAGCACGCGCTCACTGGCGGTTCCGATGCCGATGCCGCAACCTACATCCAGATTGAGCGCGCAACCGACAAGCAGTCTTTCTGGGGTGTGTCCCTCGATGGTAACATCGAACAGGCAGGACTCAAAGCATTGATCAGCGCCTTCAACCGGGCCAGGGCCAACGGTGAAATCAAAGACGCTTAGAATCTCGCATCCAGGGCATCGTTAATCTCGTCCGCCAAGTGTCCGAGAGCTGTGTTATGCAGCCCCACCAGCGCTGAGTAGTCGCTCTTGTTCCAGCCAGGCACGCTCCAGAAGGTTGTCTGCTGGTTCAGGACTTCGCCTGTAGCAGGATTTTCAATACGCCACTCTCCCTGCAGCTGGAATGTCCCCTGCTCGTCCACCTCGAAACGGTGGATATCCACAAACAGGGTCGCGGCCAATCGGCCCGGCCTCGACAGTGAATGATACTCCACCAGAAGCCTCGGATCCCGCTGAATCAGCTTCAAGGCCAGTTCCCGGGTAACCGCCTTCTGCAAATCCTCACCCCATCGTTCGTAGTCACGGTAACGTATCTCAAAGCTTTGGGCGCGAACCGCGATTTTGCGGGTGTTGAGATAGTCCGGTAACAGGACCGGTCTTAATCCTATAATAAGCGTTTCATTGCCCGGTTCACTCCCACCAGTCCCTGGCACATTGTTCCCGCCCAGGACATAAAAACGGGTAGGGTCGGCTGTGGGCTCGAAGCTGGGCAGGCTGCAGCCTGTAATGCAAACACACATCAATACTATTAAAAAAATCCTGGTCATTTACTGTGCCGCCTCCTTGCCGGTTATCAGCATATTCGGGTTTCGGGACAGTTCGTCCAGTAAATCCCGCAGACTCGTCGCTGCTTCCGCAACGTCCTCCAAAGTACTATGCAATGTGAAAAGGGTGGTCGATTCCGGTCCGAGAATCACTTCAAGGCGCCGGCCTGCCATACGGAACTGTCTCAGTGTGTCGTTCAGGTTCACATTCGTATCCCCCATCGAGTCCAGCAGGGGTGATAGCGTTCCATCCATTTTCTGGATGAAATCCCGCAGGTCGACCGCAAGTACGTTAACGTTGTCGAGCGCCTGCCCTATTTTCGGAGACCGCGCCAGCTTGCCCACTTCATCCGCCGCCAGTTGGACGGATGCATTCAATCCAGCCACGTCCAACTCATCTACTTTACCCGTTACCGTTGTCAATAAGTCACTCACTTCCTCTGTGAGTTTGTTTAAATCGATCGCGCTGAGCTGTGCCGCCAGATTGGTCGCCGTTTTGCCGATCTCCGAAAGCGCCGAGGGAATCGTCGGGATCTCTTTATAGACGATACGTTCCTGATGGAAAAAGGGCTGCCCGGAATCCTGGAAATAATCCAGCTCAATGTAGAGATTTCCCGAGATCAGGCTCTGGATTTG
>CAYQCG010000388.1:0-2854 GCA_964415925.1 uncultured Puniceicoccaceae bacterium
ACGAACGGAAGGGGTGAATACCAGACAGTCCTGCATACATAACAATAGAGCCGCCTAAAAACCGGAAACCAATTACCCCTCTATTTCTTACGGAAAGTGCGGTTTTTTATTAAGAAGGCAAGCTTTGTTAAATGAGCAGTCTTTCTAATACTCCCTGTGCAATATGAACATGCAGGTTTATGCCCTGACTAATCATTACAGGCGAAGTTCATGAGTGTATGGATGGCACACGCGCTGCACTGGGCACCAAGGGTGCTGGGAATCCTGTTTGCCTTGTTTATCAGCCTGTTCGCTTTGGATTCCTTTGGCGGTGATGAGAGTATCTGGAAACAGATTGGCCATTTCCTGATACATTTAATACCGACCTATATCCTCGTTGCCGCGATTGTATTTGCCTGGCGCTGGGAGTGGGTAGGCGCAGCCGTATTTATCTTGCTAGGCATCTGGCACCTGATGGTGTCCTGGGGGCGACTGCACTGGTCAGCCTACATCATCATTGACGGACTTACCTTTTTTATCGGGATTCTTTTCCTCACCAGCTGGATCTATCATGCACAAATTAATGAGCGGCTAGCGCAATAGCCATTCTGTGCAGGAGTTAAAGTCGAGGTAAGGTGAGGCCGCCGTCGACCATGATGACCTGGCCGGTGGAGTAGGGGAAGTCTCCGCGGGCGAGGGCGGCGACGGCTTTAGCGATATCCTCAGGCTGGCCCCAACGCGGCTGGACGCAAAGCCCTTCCTGCAGGAGCTTGTCATATTTTTCCGTTACCCCGGAAGTCATGTCAGTCTTTGTAATACCCGGTCTGACTTCATAGACAGGAATATCGTATTCACCGAGGCGTGCGGCAAAGAGCTGTGAAGTCATGGAAAGGCCAGCCTTGGCGATGCAGTATTCGCCACGGTTAACGCTGAGGATGGTCGAGGAAATGGATGTGATGTTAATGATCATACCCTCGAAAGCTGCATCCTGCTTCCGACTTGCAATCATTCTATTTGCAGCGGTCTGGGTCATGTAGAAGCCACCGAGGAGATTGGTATTAATGATGTATTCAACATTATCAGGTGTTGTATCGAGAATATCCATACGCTCCTTAGGCGCTACCCCGGCATTGTTGACAAGAAGGTTGATACAATCATACGCGTTTTCAAACGATTCCCAGATAGATTGCCGTCCGGCCATGCTGCCAATATCCCCCCGGCAGTAAATAATCCTGGAGCCTGTAGCACTGAGATCATTGATTATATGCTCAACCTGGTCCTGTTCCCGAACGCCATTCAGCGCGAGATCGAATCCCTCTTTTACAAGCGCCTTGGCAATGCCCAGTCCTATACCCCGAGTGCCACCTGTGATGAGTGCCGTTTTCTTCATAGTGCCTGCAAGCTATTCATCAAGTTGCGGGACGTCCAGCCAACGGCGCTCTTTCCACGATTTGAGGCCCAATTCTGCTAGCTGTACGCCTTTTGCGCCCTGGTGCAGATTCCAGGGGAAGGGCGAATCGGTCACCACATGCTTCAGGAAGAGCTCCCACTGGACTTTGAACGCGTTGTCGTAGATTTCCTGTTCCGGAACCTTTGACCAGTCCTCGTAAAAGTTGATAGGCTGTTTGATATCAGGATTCCAGACGGGTAAAGGAGTGTTGGAAGAATGCTGCAGGTAACAGTCGCGCAGGCCGGCTACAGCCGAACCTTTCGTGCCGTCAACATGCAATGTAAGCAGGTCGTCACGACGCACCCGGGTCTGCCATGAGCAATTGAAGTTGACGATGATTTCACCTTCGGGTCCCTCGATTTCGAACATGACATAGGCAGCGTCGTCGGCAGTTGACTTATAGGTATTGCCTTCTTCATCGACTCTTTCGTCAAGGTGGATGGCACCCCGGCAATTGACGGATTTGACAGGACCGAAGACGTTATCGAGGAGGTAGCGCCAGTGACAAAGCATATCAACAATCATCCCTCCGCCATCCTCTTTACGGTAGTTCCAGGACGGGCGCTGTGCGGGGATAGAGTGTCCCTCGAAGACCCAGTATCCAAAATCGCCGGTGATTGAAAATATCCTGCCGAGGAAGCCGGACTCCATCGTTCTTTGCAGCTTACGGATGCCGGGGAGCCAGAGCTTATCCTGGACGACACCATTCTTAACATTATTCGCCTGGCAAATCTTGTAGAGCTCGAGAGCGGACATCGCATCCACAGCGGTTGGCTTCTCGCAGTAGATATGCTTACCCGCCAGAGCTGCCCGTTTAACGGCATCCGCACGGCGGAGTGTGGTCTGGGCATCGAAGTAAACGGGATAATCGGGATCGGAGAGGACGCTGTCGACGTCGGTAGAGTATTTATCGATACCACTCTGTGCGGCGAGGTCCTTCAATTTATCGGGATTCCTGCCAACCAGGATAGGCACCGGAAGGATGGTTTCAGAGGCACCAATTTTGACGCCTCCCTGCTTGATGATCTCGACAACCGAACGCATAAGGTGCTGGTTCGTACCCATGCGTCCGGTAACGCCGTTCATGATAATACCAATTTTATGTGTTTTCATCTGATAAGAAACGAGTGTTAGCAGTGTTCGTTATAAGCCCCAACGATAATGGACAGGTATTGATCCTGGTCTACCGCCCACCATCGATCAGAAAATACTTCCACCTCGATCCATCCATCGAAGCCTGTGTTTTCAACCATTGATCGAATACCCGGGATGTTGATACAGCCTTCACCCATGAGCCCACGATCATTGAGGAAATCCTTGGTGGGTACCAGCCAATCGCAGACATGGAAGCCACAAATTCGCTTTCCGGCGCGGTTGATCTCGTTTTCCAGGTCCGGATCCCACCAAACATGATTGACGTCGAGG
>CAYQCG010000389.1:0-2853 GCA_964415925.1 uncultured Puniceicoccaceae bacterium
GTTCAGCGAACCCCAGGCGCCACTTACCGACACAGGCAGTGGCATAACCGTTCTGCCTGAAGAGTTCAGCAATTGTAAGTTCGTCGGGATGAATGCCGTAATCGGAGTCCGGCCGATGGACCCAAATGTGGTTGCCGACGCGACGTGGATAGCAGCCTGTGAGTAAACCAGCACGGGAAGGGCTACAGATTGGAGCGGCGGCATAATAATCGGTGAAGCGAATGCCTTCGCTTGCAATACGGTCTATGCGGGTGGTGTTGATTTCGGTAGCGCCGTAACAGCTCAGGTCGTAGTAGCCCTGATCGTCCACGAAGAAGATAATTACGTTCGGTTTCGCGGTATGATGTGCCGCCTGAAGGGAAGAAGGACCGAGAGGCAAGGTAAAGGCCAGAAGTGCAAGGTGGCGGAGAATTCCAATAGATTTCATGATTAATAAGCTTGGGGTTAAAAACTATGGAGAAGTGGAAGGAAGACAGGTGAGGCTATTCATTAGCGGATCCCTGAGGGGTGATTAAATAATTTCCTTACTTTTAAGCTCCTTGATTTCTTCCTCCGAATAGCCGATCTCACGAGCGATTGCTTCGGAATCCTCGCCGAGATCGGGCGGGCAATGTTTTAGTGAAGGAGGTGTGCCATGCAACCGTATGGGGGTACCGAGCAGCCTGAGTTTTCCCGCCACCTTGTGCTCCATTTCAACGATCATATTATTGCACTCGATCTGGGGATCTTTGGCGACATCATCAAAAGAGTTAATCCGCGCACAAAGAATCCCTTTTTCTTCAAGTTCCTCCATCCAGTTGGCGGTTGTCTTTTGGAGAAAGCGTTTCGCGAGGATTTCGTTCAGAGCTTGACTGTTTTCGATCTGGAGATCTTCCGTGGCAAAGAGTACGTTCTCGGACAAGTCTCCCAGATCCATGGCCAAGGATAAATCCCTTAGCGCATTATTTGAAAAGACGGGCGAAATCTCGATAAAACCATCGGCCGTCTTGAAAGCATTTTGGATTGCGGCCTCGGTACCCCCGACCTGGGCGGGCTTGTCTATCTTGTCTTTATTGAGATTGGAAGCTGCGTTCCATGCGTGTGAGTGAAAGGCGACACTGAGCAGGTCGGTGGTAACGTGCTGGCCTTCACCGGTTTTGCCGCGGCTGATCAGTGCAATGAGGATACCGATCATGAGGTTTAGACCGGAAGGATAGTCGATGCTGACGCCACCGGGGATTGGCGGCTTATCCTTGTCGTAAAAAACGAACCATCCGCCTTCGGCGCGTGCCATCATGTCGTGCCCGGCGCGGTTGCGGTCTGCGTAGGGCCCGTGGTCGCCCCACCCGCTTGAGCTGGCATAGATAATCTGCGGATTCACCTTAACAACATCATCGTAACCGAGACCCAGCTTGCTCATCGCGCCCTTGCGAAAATTGTGGACCATGACGTCCGAGGACTTGACCAGCTTCATGATCAATTCCTTACCTTCAGGAGCTTTCATGTTAACGGTGAGTGAGCGCTTGTTGCGGTTCAGGTTGGCAAAGGGCATGGAAACACCTTTGGCGAAAGGTCCCCATGCCCGGCTCCAGTCACCGAAGCCGGGACGTTCCACCTTAATCACATCGGCACCGTAGTCGGCAAGGATCTGCGTACCAACCGGACCCTGATAGACATGGCTGAAGTCAAGGACACGAATTCCCTCTAGAGCAGCTTGATTCATAAACTAAAAAATCATCCTTTCTTATTTAAAAACGCGTCCAGCCGGTTGAGGGTATCCTCATCCTTGAGGCATGCTTTAGAGTTTAAAGCTTCCTGTTCTTCGTTGCGAAGGCGTTGTTCGAGGAGTTCTGCATTAACCATTCTCTTGAAGGTAGAGATAGCATTACTGTTATTCTTAATAATATTATCCGTGAACTTTTCTTTATATTTGAGAAGTTCCTCTGCGGAACCGGAGAAGTCCACGAGGCCGCAATCAAAGGCCGTTTTGCTGTCGAGCCTCTCTCCACTGTAGAAGTAATATTTTGCTTTTGCCATGCCGATCCGCTCGACGAGGCGCCGACTACCACCCCAACCGGGAATGAAGCCCAGTCTGGCTTCGGACTGTGCGAACTGGGCAGAATCATCAGCAAAGATGAGGTCACAGGCCATGGCTAGCTCGAGTCCACCGCCCATGACATACCCGGAGACGATGGCCACGACCGGGCAGGGCAGGTCTTCAAGCCGGTTGAGTACGCGATGCCCGGTTTTGACCCATGGGACGATTGACTCGGAGTTGGTTTCCTTCAACGCGGCGATATTGGCACCGACGCAATAGAACTTTTGCGAATTACTGGTCAGGTAAACAAGCCGTGCGGATGACTGCTCAATTTCCTGCAGAAGTTGCTCCAATTGCTCCAATATAGCCTGATCGAGAGTCGGTGGTTTACCTTCAGGAGGGATCAGGCGAATTTCTGCTACCTGATCTTTGAAATTCAGCGCAAGATTGGTTGTGCTTAAATTAATCATGACTCATTCGAAAGCGGATTAAAACCATCCAGAGGGAGGATATGCGGAAGGAATTCCCGAAATACATCCGAGTATTATGTTTGAAAACAGCTGGAAAAATGCCACTCAACCCCCTCCAACTTTAATAACTTCATACATATTATTGATTGCATCAAGATTGCCAAGAATGATTCCTGCGAGTGTTGCAATAATGATACCAATAAAGGTCAAGGTCGCAGCCCTTGACTTTGGTTTCGGATCCTTGAAATAGAAGATACCCCACAAAGCATTCACAACCACGCAGAGGGATGCGATGGTGTATCCGGGACCGGGGCCGATCGCTTTAACGGTGAGGAGCATCCCTGTATAGACAATCCCCCAACGGAC
>CAYQCG010000390.1:0-2839 GCA_964415925.1 uncultured Puniceicoccaceae bacterium
GGCTTTTTCATGTATGTTCTAATTTAACAACTTGCAAATTTTGTCGATTACGATTGAGACCAAACTGGTTTTCTTCTCTTGAGGACTCTACTTTGAGTGGGTAGCTACCCATTCAAAAACCGTTTAACGCTTGATTCGTAACAATTTCTCGAATTTTCATCAGAAAAAACAGTTGATTTTATATGCCTGTTTCCTTTCTATATTTACAGCTACCATTTTTTCCGCAACTGTGTTCCGACTCGCATAATTCTCTTTATACAAACTATCATGACTAAAATACTTCCTTCTGCTTTATTAGTTTGTGCCTTTACGCTGACAAGCTATTCCTCGGCAGCATCGGTTTTGACCCTCGGCAGTAATGCTGAACTTCACGTCAAATCCAGCGCAGAGTATCGATATGAAAGCAATATATTCCGTGATGAAGAAGGATTCCAAGTCGCGGGAACCGGGCCTGTTTCAGGTGGCGGCAATGGCATTAATATTGGTGAGACATTAACAATTGAGGAAGAAAGCGACAATATCTTCGTCTTCTCACCCGGCGTCGAACTCGTTGTAGGAGATGTCGCGACAAATTATTTCAATGCGTCATTTGGATACGACATTAAACGTTATGCGGATAACAGCCGTCTGGACAGTAATTTACCAAGTGTTTCAGCGGAAGGATTTTTTAATAATCAGGTGGTTCAGTTAAAAAGTAATCTGAGCTGGCTGGAAAGCGACTCATCGACTTCTGACATATTGGATGCAAATTTAGTTGGTCGTCTCATCGAAAGAGAGCAGTTCAGTTTTAATAATTACGGCGAATATTTCTTCAGCACAAAAACCAGCTTTGGAGCAGGTTTTGATTATTTGGAACGTGACTTTATTACTCCGGGCTTCAGCAATAACTATCATTATGCCGTGCCAATAGATGTTTATTATGCCGTGACGCCCAAGATAGATGCGAGTCTTGGTTATCGATATAGGCGCGTTCACATTTCAGACAACCCTATTATAGACCGTGACCAGGGTGCCGCTTTCAATGACCATTTCATTAATGTTGGCGTTCGTGGTGAAATTACCCCCAAACTCACTTCGCGAGTCCAACTTGGATACATTGATCGTAGTTTTGCCAGGATCGACGGCCCACCCAGATCCGGTGATGAGGAAGGTGGTAATATCAGTATATTTTCCAATCTTGCCTACCAATATTCACCCAAAATACAAATGAACTTGGCTACAGGAAGAGATTTTGATGCCAGCAGTAGTGACGGCACAACAATTGTCAGAACACGCATTCGCCTAGGAGTATTGTATGCTTACAACCAGATGTGGGCCGGTAGGGCGAATTTTGGATATGCCAAGAGCAATTATCAAGGCAGCGCAAATAATCGTGAAGATGATTATTTCGACATTGGAGTTTCTGTCTTGTACTCGCCCAATGATTATCTGCGATTTTCTGCAGGCTATACTTATCTCGATAATGACTCCAGTTTCACCGGTCTTAGTTACAACAACAATCTCTTCAGGATCACTGGGACATTCCGTTACTAGGGCTGAAAATACAGTTAACCATTTTGTAAGTCTTGCTTATAAACTTTCTCTATCGCTTTGAGGCTAACAACACTTTTACTTTCAATACTGATTATTCCAGCTCTCAGTGGTCAGAATCCAGAGGGACAATCTGATTTAGCTGGCTCTGGACAGACTTCGGATAATTATGTGATTACACCACTGGATTATCTCGAATTTCGTATTCTTGGTGAGCCCGAAACCGAGACATTTGTACGAGTTTCAGCGGATGGGACGGTTTTACTGCCATACATCGGTAGCGTAAAAATTGCGGACCGAACAGTTACCGATGCACGTGACCATCTTTTCGAAACATACAATAAGGATTACTACGTAAATCCACAAATTGACATTAGTGTTCGTGCATACAAGCAAAGACGCGTTCTGGTTCAGGGTATGGTCAACAATCAGGGCTTTGTACTTATCCCACCCGAAGAAGAATTAACCTTGCTTGGTGCGATCGCTGAGGCAGGGGGGTGGAGTGATAACCGCCTGGCGAACCGTTCTTCAGTTGTGTTGACGCGGGTTGGCAAAGATGGTGAAATCGAAACTCACGAAATCGACGCTACAGAAATTGGTCCACGTGAATGGATTCTGAAAAGCGGCGATATTATTGAAGTTCCGGAGAGACGTTTTTAATCGAGCTTAATTCTGTTATTATGAGAAACAAGAACGGTAATAATGACCGTCCCAGCAGTGCCTACTACAGTAGTTATTACTACGGTGATGGTTATTATTATGATGGTTCCGGAGGAGAACCTGGTTCTTCTGTTCCCCGACGTAATTTGCTCGATTACCTGCTTATCTTGCGTGAGCATATTTGGTGGTTTTTGGTCACCGCGTTTATTTTCTTTATGGCGGTCGCCCTTTTTACGGTAAATGCCACTCCGATTTATCGGTCTACCGCTACAGTCAGAGTATTACGTGAGCAAGACAGCACTACCCAGTTCGAAAAAGTTGTAGATCAGACAATTCGCAATCCTCAGGACTTTAATACAGAAATCCAGCTTTTAGAAAGCGGAAGCATTATCCAACGAGTAGCTAAGAGATTGGTAGGGCAAGAGCAGCGACTTTTCCTCTCTCCATACTCGAATAGCAACACTGTTTCCGGTGGTGATGTTTCCGTCCCTCGGTTGCTGCAACAAAACCGTAGTGTTGTCCCGATGAGGAATACACTGATGGTTGCGATTCACTATCAGCATCCCGATGCAAAGATCGCACAACGCATAGCCAACCTTTTTGCGCAGGAATTCATAGCTTATAAATCCGGTGTCGGTATCGAAGGCTC
>CAYQCG010000391.1:0-2833 GCA_964415925.1 uncultured Puniceicoccaceae bacterium
CCTGTTTATTTACAAGAGGCATTGAGCATGATGAACCTGATTAATCAGGGCGACCGTCCAGAAATGGTCCCCACAGGCCCAACATATCATCATGAATTCTTCAGATTCGGAAAAATCAATGTCCACACTGGAGGCCGAATTACAGGCCCCCCCAGAGGAGAATAATCACGAGCGACTCGATCCCACAGAGCTGGAAGAAGAAGCCAAGGAACGCGCACGTCGTGTTCCGTTGATTCAGCGCATCAGCCGCGTATTTAATCAAGAGCAATCGCCATTTCGTGAAATCATCATCAACAGCGAACCGCTTGAACGGCGTGTCGCATTACTGGAAAACGGCGTTCTTGAACGCTTTGAACTTGAGCGGACCTATGATGACCGTCTCGTAGGCTCGATATTTAAGGGAAAGATCCAAAATCTTGAACCCGGTTTAAAAGCCGCATTCGTTGATATTGGCATGCCCAAAAATGCTTTCCTGCATTATTGGGACATACTGCCATCGGCGAACGATTCGGATATTGAGTTTGTCAGGGACACCAGGAATGAGAATCAGAAGCGCAACAAGTCCAAACCTACGTTAAAGGATATTCCCAAGCTATATCCGATTGGCTCGGATATAGTCGTTCAAATAACCAAAGGACAGATCGGGACCAAGGGACCCAGAACGACGACCAACCTTGCCATACCCGGACGTTTTCTTGTCCTGATGCCATATAGTGGTCAATGCGGTATCTCACGCAAGATCGAGAACAAAAAAGAGCGTGATCGACTGAAAGAAATTTTGCGTAAATTGACGATTCCGGAAGGCATGGGCATCATCATCCGGACTGCCGGAGAGGGTAAACGCTGGACTTACTTTGTCCGTGATCTAGCGATGCTGCTGGATACCTGGGATGACATCAAATACCGGATGGAAAACTCCACGGAACCTGTTTGCGTATACAAGGAACCAGATATCGTCGAGCGAACGGTCAGGGATTTCCTTACCGAGAACATAGACCGTGTACTTATCGACAAGGAGGAAGACTGTAATCGAATCAAGGATATTGTGGGCAAGGTATCCAAACGTTCGATCAGCAAGATCTCACTCTTTAAAGAAAGCATCCCGATATTCGAGCGATTCAATATCGAGCGCCAGATTGAGCAGACGTTCCAACGCAAGGTGCCTTTGCCTTCAGGCGGTGAAATCGTGATAGAGGAAACGGAAGCACTTGTGGCGTGTGATGTGAATACGGGTTCTCACCGCAACAAGAATGACAATAATAACTTTATTCTTCAGGTTAATCTGGAGGCTGCCAGGGAAATTGCCCGTCAGATAAGACTGCGTAATATTGGTGGACTGATTATCTGCGACTTCATTGACATGAAGCAACGCAAGGACCGCATGACAATATATAAGGTTATGCGACAGGAAATGGCCAAAGATAAGGCGAAGTGCCACATCCTCCAAATTTCACAGTTGGGTATCATGCAAATGACCCGGCAACGCCATAAGGAATCGACCTTCAGCGGTCTCTATACCGGTTGTCCCTATTGTAATGGCAGGGGCATCGTGAAGAGCCCCAGGACAATGTCCGTGGAAATCCAAAGAAGACTTGTATCGACAATCCGCAGAGTAAGAACGAACCTTGCGCCTGAAACTAAAATTAATCTTCATATTTATTGTCACCCGCACGCTCTGGAGCGCCTTCGTCTGGAGGACGAAAGCCTTCTGGTCGATATAGAGGATCATTACAATGTGCACCTGACTTTTCGTTCAGATGCCCTCTACCATGTGGAGAACTTTAAGATTATCGATGCTGATACCGGTCAAGAATTGAGGTGAGACTTTTGCATATATAGTTGGTCAGTGAATAAATAGAAAACGGAAATGAAAACACTGATCGCCTTTGATAAATTCAAGGATTGCATGACCGCATCTGAGGCTTGCGAAATTGTTGCGAAGGTCATTAAATCGAAGTATGCTGAGTGGGCTGTGAAATCAGCTCCTCTTTCTGACGGGGGGGAAGGATTCGCCAAAATCCTGACTGAGGCCGCAGGCGGTCAGCTTTACAGCAAGCAAGTCAGGGGACCGCGAGGGAATCCTGTAAATGCCCAATATGGAGTGATAAACAGCAAATTACTCAGTAAGGACTTGCTGGATTATCTTAAACTGGATGAAAGCGGGACCATTGCGATTGTTGAAATGTCCCAGGCCAGCGGACTGGAATTACTTGAAGAAGATGAAAGGGACGTCTGGCAAACCGACACATTCGGAACCGGAGAAATCATTCTGGAATCCTTAGAGAAAGGAGCTACAGCCGTAATTCTGGGAATTGGAGGAAGCGCTACGAATGATCTAGGTTTAGGTGCATTAGGTGCATTGGGTCTACATGACCAAATCGACGGTGAGGAATATATACGGGAATGCCCTGCCAACTGGGAAAGAGGCGTCCATCACTTCCGGGAAGCGTGTAAGGTAATCAAGATAAGGCTTGCCTGCGATGTAAATAATCCGTTACTGGGCCCCAATGGGGCGGCAGCTGTCTATGGCCCGCAAAAAGGTTTAGTTTCTGACGAACTTCCTCGCATGCAAGAAAGCATGGCCAGGATGGCTAAACTTATGTGTGAAGGATTTAAGCGTGATGAAGCTCTTATGGAAGAACCCGGTGCGGGAGCTGCCGGTGGCATCGGCTTCGGTCTTAAAGTGGCTTACGGTGATTGTGCGCAGTATGTCCCCGGTTTCGACTTAGTCTGGCTCTGGATGGATCTTAAAGAAAACCTGGATTGGGCAGATCTTATTATCACCGGAGAGGGCAGATTTGACAAAAGCTCTCTACAGGGAAAGGGGCCCGGT
>CAYQCG010000392.1:0-2818 GCA_964415925.1 uncultured Puniceicoccaceae bacterium
CGGGCCACTCTTCCAAACCCCTGAAGAAACAGCCAGGCAGGCTGTGGAAAATGATGTCCACGTAGTCGCGATGAGCTCTCTGGCTGCCGGTCATAAGACTTTGTTGCCACAGCTGGTTGCAGAATTGAAGAACCTGGGACGCGAAGATATCATGGTCGTCGTTGGCGGGGTTGTACCTTCTCAAGATTACGAATATCTTCTCGACGAGGGGGCCAGCGCAATCTTCGGGCCCGGAACTTTGATCCCTGATAGTGCGAAGAAGATACTTGTTCAGCTGCTGGAACATACAAAGGACTGATCGTACGAAATATTAAGACCAGCTGATTCGTTCTTTACTATTATAATCAATTAAAGTTATAAACAAGAAATGCCTACGTTGAATAGCACCCAAACCCCCGAAGTTAGAGATGACCTTGAAATGATCAGCCAAGCGGTTGAATCATGTGCTTGTTTTAACCTGAGAAAGGCGACACGGGCTGTTACCCAGATTTATGATGATTCGCTCCGTCCGCTGGGTTTGCGTTCCGGGCAGTTGACGCTCCTCATGGCAGCACGCCTGAAAGGCGCCAGCACTATCCATGACCTGGCGGATATGGTCTGGGTCGACCGCACAGCCTTGAGCCGCAATTTGAAACCGCTCATCAAGAAAGGACTTTTGCAGGTTGAACCGGGTCCTGATCGCCGGACCCGCTTTGTCAGCGTTACCGCCAAGGGAGAAGAAGCGATCAGTGACGCCATGCCGGCTTGGGAAAAGGCACAGGAACAGACAAAAACGACTATCGGTGAAGTGGAAATCATGCAGTTGATGAATCAACTGAGCACGGTCCAGAAAAACCTGAAGCCGCAGCCTAACTGATAGAAGCAGGTCGATCCTTCTATCGGCTGATTACTCAAGGTGATGAATGACGCGCAGAGTCCTGAATGGGCTCCGATAGAACCGACACCCGGTTTTACAAGCAAAGTAAAGAAAGGGGTGAGTATGGCACCTGCAGAGAAACTCAGATCAGTTCGTGCAAGCAACCTGACGGCAGATGAGCTGGCTGAGGCTGTTTTAACGGGTGACCGGGTTTTACTGGCCAAGGCAATAACCCTGGTGGAAAGCAGTCGTCGTGAGCATCAGGAAAAAGCCCGCGAATTACTCACTCTTCTAACGCCCCACGCAGGTCAATCAGTTCGGATCGGAATTACCGGTGTCCCGGGTGCGGGTAAAAGTACCCTCATCGAGGCATTGGGGATGGAGTTATGCAAGCAGCAGCATAAAGTAGCGATACTGGCGATTGATCCCTCCAGCAGCCGCAGTGGAGGCAGTATCCTGGGTGACAAGACGCGGATGGAGAATTTATCTCGTGAACCCCGTGCATTTATCAGGCCGTCACCAAGCGGGGGGACATTGGGAGGTGTGGCCCGGAAGAGTAGGGAGACTCTCTTGCTCTGCGAGGCAGCGGGTTTTGATATCGTGATCGTGGAAACCGTGGGCGTCGGACAGAGCGAGGGCATCGTACGCGAGATGGTGGACTTTTTTCTTCTACTGTTGCTGGCAGGAGCCGGTGATGAATTGCAGGGTATGAAGAAAGGAGTAATGGAACTGGCGGACGCAGTGGTGTTTAACAAGGGAGATGGTGAAAACCTGGCCCGTACAAAAGCGTCCAGGGCAGAGATGGAACGGGTGCTGCATTATTTACAGCCTGCCACTGAAGGGTGGAAAAGTCCGGCCTTGATTTGCAGTGCACTGACTGGAACCGGCTTGAATAAATTGTGGGAGACGATAGCGCGTTTCCGCGAGGAGACGCTGAAACAGGGTGTTTTCGCACGGCGCAGGCAGCAACAGAATATCAGCTGGATGCGATCCTTAATCGAGGAATCCCTGAAGCAGCAGTTCTATCATTCGGACAAAGTTCAGAATGCGTTGGGTGAAATTGAGGCTAAAGTCCGCAACGGGGAGATGCCAGCCTCGGCGGCAGCAGACTCACTCCTCTCAGTCTTTATGGGAAGTCCGCCTGTTTACCCAGTTGCTCGAGATAACGCTGACGATCCTGAAGGGGAGGACCTCCCTCGAGCTTGATATCTATAGCGCTGAAATCACCGCCGGAATTGTAAAACCGGAGCCAACGGGTTACCCGGAATTCCGCCAGTGGCCGTGATTTCTCAACTTGCAGCGCACCCTGGCTGTCGATGTAGATCCGGTTAATGCGCCTCAGTATAAATTCAGCATGACCTATCGCCCTGAGATTGCCTGTGAAGTCTGGAATACGCACAGGTACCTGTACCGTGAACTCATAATCAGGGGTTAAAATTACCTTTCCCTGAACGAGCCAGCGGCCTTTTTCATGCAAGAGACGAAAATATGACTGTGGATAGAGCTCATAGAACTCCTTCAATTCCGAATGACTGTGAAGGATTTCTCGAACCATGAGTTCTCGGCGGTGCGGATCGATTGCATCCCTTCCCTGAACGAACCACGGATTGAACAGGCACAGAAAGAGACAGAACTTTAGAATCTTAAACGTCATTTTAAATAATTTAACATGAATACTGACAGCAGACAAACATCTTGGTTCTTGGATGACTTATCGGCAAACTCTTTACCTATGTCGGCAGACCTGATCGAGACACAGTTTCCCTCCCTGCAAAAAGACAGGCTGGAGCGATTAAAGCATTTTGCAGAGCTACTGATGGACTGGAATACACGTATCAACCTGATCTCCCGCAAAGATGTCGATCAGATGATTGAGCATCACATCCTGCATTCCCTCGCACCCTTGCGCTATTTCAGTTTCAAGGCAGGGACCCGCTTACTGGATGTGGGTAGTGGTGGCGG
>CAYQCG010000393.1:0-2817 GCA_964415925.1 uncultured Puniceicoccaceae bacterium
ATTCACTCTGACTTGAGCGATGACGTGAGAGAGCAACTGAAAAGTCTAGAGCGCAGTTCTGAGAATGTTTTGGTCCTGCAATCGGACAAAGTTCGCCGGGCCCAGCTTCAGGACGAACTGGACCGCGCAATCAGACCGAATCCGCTGGCCTACGCCAACTAGGGACACTCGTTCTTGCCATTGGCGTGGAAGCTGCATGTGTTGAGGCAATGCAGATCCATGCATTGCAGCATGTCCCCTTTGAGGGCCTGGGCAGTATTGAATCGTGGGCGTTTCAAAATGGCCACACGGTGCGGTATTGTCCGCTTTATCTAGGCGCACCGACGCCTGCAATTAACGAAGTGGAGTTGCTGGTGGTTTTGGGCGGACCGATGAGTGTCCATGATGTGGAGGATTATCCGTGGCTGGTTCCGGAGAAGCGGTTTCTGCGACTGGTGATCGCAAATAAAAAGCCTGTGCTGGGTATATGCCTTGGGTCGCAACTGCTGGCGGAGGTGCTGGGTGCAAAAGTGACCAAGGGTGAGCACAAGGAGATCGGATGGTTTCCGGTTGACCGGGAAGACGAGATCAGGAATTCACGGTTTGGAACTTTGATCCCGGAGCGGTTTGAAGCTTTTCACTGGCACGGGGAGACCTTCACCCTGCCGCCGGGCGCGTTGCACCTGGGACGCAGCGCGGGCTGCGAAAATCAGGGATTTATCTGGCAGGAACAGGTGATGGGTCTGCAATTCCATCTGGAAACAACTCCTGATTCAGCGAACAGCCTGATCCAGTACTGCGCGAATGAGCTTAAAGAAAAAGGGAAGTATATCCAGGGCGCGGATGAAATGCTGAAAAGGCCGGAACGTTTCCAGGCGATCAACACGATTATGCACAAGCTGCTGGAGCGTATGGTTACCTGAGAAACTGAGCGGGCTGGTGGTTTTGGCTTATTTATGGGGAATAAACCTTATGCATAATGGCTTGCAATAAGCTAATCCTATATTTATTTACAAGAATGTCTGATTTAACCATCTTTAACACCACTCAAGCCTATTATGAAACTCTCACCAGCTTTGTCGCTTGGCTGTGCCTGCCTGCTTGCCAATTCCCTGAACGCGCAAGTCTCCAACGGAGGCTTTGAAACCGACTACACCGACTGGAATACATACGGACTCACCACGATTGAGGATGCCAACTTTGATGGCGTATCCGTGCAGGATGATCCCACGGAGGGGGACTTTGATGCACTTCTCGAAACCGGTGAGCGAGTACTGGATGACCTGGGAAATCTCTCAGACAGCGAGACCTTTTTCACCATCGATGATATCGAGACCGAATTGGGCTTGCAGCCGGGAGATCTTTCATTTCTTCAGCCTGACGATGCCGATGAAGTGATTGAGGGTTCGCTGATCACCCAGGAAATCATAGTGAATGCAGGCGATACGATTCACTTTGACTTTAACTTCCTTACCGATGAGTTCTTCGGCGGCAATGACCTTGCCTTTTTCTACAGCGGTGAATTCGGCAATACAGCAGACCTTGTTTTACTGAATGACGTCGAATCAGCTGCTTTCATAGGAACTGACACTCAATATGCGGATGGTACGGGCTGGAGCAGTGGTTCCTATCACTATGCCAATGGAGGAAACTTCCTGATAGGTTTCGGCGTGGTAGATGTTTTCGATGAATTCATTTCCACCGGCCTACTGGTGGACAATGTCCGTGTAGAGGTCATCCCTGAGCCGCGGACCATCAGTCTGGTTCTGGGGGTAATGTTCGGATTCCTCCTCTGGCTCAAGCGACGCAATTAATCCGACGGACCCTTCACATCATGGATTTACGGGATCGTAATATTTATAATGATCGGATCGTGATCAGTAATCCGGAAACCGCTTTCGGCATTGGAGGGCAAGGTATTGGAGTGTGGATTCTGGACTTCAATTGGGTTCTGAATAAAAAGTTCAGGATTAACAAAGATATGATCCTTGTTGGTGGCATTACCCCCGTCCATGAATGTCCAATTGGTTATAGACTGATTCAATAGATCTTTTAATGGCACACCATCCCTGAGGATCAGGTAAGCGTTGGGTGATCCTTCATTTGGTTCCAGGTGTGATTCATCATTGGTAGCTCCCATTACGACCAAATTGGTGGGTTGACCATCTGACTCTAGATTATTTTCCACAAAACCTCTTACACGAGCCGCTTGAATATTACGTATATCTTCAGAATTGGGCCGAAGATGGTTCAGTGTGGAATTGAAGCGTGGTGAATCCTCAAAATCTTCAAAAAGTGTATACAACAAAACGGACACTTTTTCACCTGAACCAATACGGGTGAATTCTGCCAGCTGAGGAAATGGTGTGCTTGCTTGTGTTTTGAAATCGGATATTACAATTTGTGCAAAAAGATCATTAGTAATATCGTCAAGGATGGACTTTATGTTGATATTTTGAATGACTGCACTGTTGTAGAGGTAAACATGGACGAGTCCATTACCCTTGAATTGGGCAATTTGGTCATCGAATTCCACCAGATAAGCAACTGAAGGGTCATCCGCATTGAGTCTATCGGCAACAGCCTGTGCCAGGTCGATTTCGATATTGGTCAGGCCGATAATGTCCGGGGAATTCATGTTCATCTGGATCATGTTGACTATTGAGTTCTTGTTTAAGTCTGACTGGTTGACATCCAGAACTACATCAGAAGCGTCAGGATCATCGTTTTCATCAAAGCCCTGCTGACAGTTAAGATAGCCTATGGTTATGCCATCCTGTTCGAACGCGGTAGCAGCTTGTGGTAACCTTGGAAAGCCAGGAAGTGAGAGGATATCCC
>CAYQCG010000394.1:0-2816 GCA_964415925.1 uncultured Puniceicoccaceae bacterium
CATGAGACGAGGCGGGGGATCCAGTTCTGAAAAAATCTCAGGCATGGCAATAAAAAAGCACAATATAGACCAAACGCCAGTTTCCCGTATGATAAATTCAATCCGGCCGAAGCAGCCTGCCGGATGGACTCGCAACTATCTTGCCATCCTTAACAATGTGTTGTCCGCGTAAGAAAACATCATTCACCTGTCCCGTAAAATGATATCCGATAAAAGGTGATATCTTGTGTCGAAAATTGAGATCACTATCGGAGATTTTTCTTTCAGATGCAGGCTCAAAAAGGAAAAAATCCGCATCCTGACCGATAGCTATAGTTCCTTTTGTTGTGGAAATCCCAAATATTTTTGACGGATTACCTGAAAGGAGTGACTGCAAGATACCAGTGCTCAAGTATTTATCTTTGATTAGCCTGTACAATAATGGCAATGTTAGTCCGACACTGGCAATTCCGCCCCATATTTCGAAAAAGTCTGCCGATTGCTTCAAATCAAGTGTACTTGGAGAATGATCAGAGCCAATCGTATCCAGCCAGCCATTTCCAAGTAACTGTTTGAGTTCTTCAGCTACTTCCGGGGCACGTAGCGGGGGGGCACATTTTGCAGGGGCCCCGATCCTCCACAGGTCTTCTGTGTTTAAAAGTAAATAATGCGGACAAGTTTCACACGTTATCGGCAAACCTTCAAGCTTTGCAGATTGTATTAATCCCACGCAACGTGGGTGACTAACGTGTACGATATGGAGAGGACAACCTGTCACCCTTTGCATCGCTATTACCAAGGCAATAGCACGATACTCCGCTTCAACAGGCCGGCTATTCAAATAGGCCGGAATATCGTGCCCACCCTTATTACGAATAGAACCGGTGAGTCGTTTAATCAATCGATCATCTTCAGCATGAATGGCCAGGACACGGCCATCCATTTGACCAATAATCTCCATAGCCTTGAATAAAGTGTCTTCATCTACTGGTGGAAAATCATTAGCACCGCTGTTGCACATGAAGGCTTTATACGCGATGACTCCAGCTTCGCAAAGTTCTTCAAGTTTATCAAGGTTACCGGAAACAACGCCTCCGTATAGTCCAAAATCACAATAACTTTTCTCTGCGGCTATTTTTGCTTTTTGATGAAACTCCTCACTGCTTAATGTAGGAGGACTGGAATTCAGTGGCATATCAAATACAGAGGTAACGCCACCGAGGATGGATGCGAATGTCCCTGTTTCAAATCCCTCCCAATCAGTTCTTCCAGGTTCATTAAAATGAACATGGCTGTCAATCTGGCCCGGCCATAACTGTCGTCCCATGGCATCGAATTCTTCAAGCCTGGATGCGGATGTTTCTCCAATTTCAGAAAACTTACCATCCTCAATAAGAATGTCTGACTCCTGCCAGGTATCACCCTGAAAGATCTTCGTATTACGTATGATCCATCTTTTAACCATTTGCAAAAACTTTTGACTGTCTTTCTATTGCACGGATCAATGTGGAAAGAGCTATTTGAATATCCTCCGGTGAAACATATTCATGGGGATGATGGCTGATTCCATCCATACAGCGAACAAAGAGTAATGCGATCGGACATACGGGATGAAACATGACTGCGTCATGACCTGCCCAACTGACCAATTCAGGAACAGTGGCCTGAAATGAAGCCGCTGCTTTGGCTAGTGATTTTGTCCATTCCGGATCACAATGGATGACATGATTCGATTGCACCGGGCGCCAGTCCAGTTGCAGGCATTTTTTCCCCGCAATAGCCTTAGCCACTTCACGTAGTTTCAGATGCATTTGCTCAAGCAAGAGCGAGTCATGATGACGTAAATCAAGAGTTAATGCTGTTTCAGAGGACACAACATTACTCACATTTGGATAATTTTGAACCTCACAAACCGTTGCTCTTGCCGGGGCATTTTCCAACGCGTATCTTTCAACTGCGAGAATAAACTCTGCACCTCCTGCAAGAGCATCTTTACGTCTTTCCATTGATGAAGTCCCTGCATGTGCTCCCTCTCCACTAAAGCGCAGGAATATTCTTTCCTGTCCTGCTATCGTGGATACAACACCGACCGGGCATTCTGCTTTTTCCAGCCAAGTATCCTGTTCTATGTGTACTTCCAGATAGGCGAGTAGATCCTGTGGTGGTTTCTTATTCAGAATTCTTTTTCTTACGCTCTCCCTTCTTTCATCCAGAATACTTCCGAGTGTTATCCCTCTTATATCTTTCTTACGAAGCCAACTTACAGGAAAACTACCAGTATAATGTGCACTTCCCAGGAATGCAGTATGAAAACGCATACCTTCCTCATCGGCAAAAGCAGACAGTGCCAGATTGAAGGGCAGCTTTACGGAGTTGCTTTTAAAGAATTCAAGTGTAGCCAGCCCAATGATAACACCCAGTAAGCCGTCATATTTTCCAGCATCTCTGACAGTGTCATAATGTGAGCCTAATAGGAGAGTCTGGGCTTCCGGATTGGGCGCACAGAATGTCGCGGTTACATTACCTACCAGGTCTTCATCAGGCTTAAATCCAGCCATTTGCATCCACTGACTAATTTGCTCTCGTGCAGCATCCCAAGATGGAGTTCCAAAAGGACGTGTTAATGCATCGCTTTCTTCTGAAAACCTGGCGAGGGCTTCAATTCTTTCAACAACTGTTGCGGCAAGATGCTTAATGTTTTTATGCATTATCTTCCTGCCGTGCTAATCAGAAAATTTATCATTCAATCTATGGTATGCAATACGATGGATTTCCCTGATAGCTGTATCCCGCTCTTTATCGCGGTCATTATGCAACCGTTGTCTGAATGCCTCTAG
>CAYQCG010000395.1:0-2816 GCA_964415925.1 uncultured Puniceicoccaceae bacterium
AGGCAATAGCCTTGCCGGACTGAAGCAGGATTGTTCAGTTGAAAGCAGGTATTGATAAAAACAAGATTGCCTAAATATTAGAGGAGATGGGCCAGTTGCTCGAACTTAAAGGAGAAAATCCTTTTCGGATCAGGGCTTACGAAAATGGCGCACGTGCACTTGAAAGTATTGAAGAGGACCTGGATACATTGATCAAAGAGAAGCGTCTGGCTGAGGTTAAAGGGATCGGCAAAACATTGGCAGAAAAAATAGCCACCCTCTACGAATTCGGTTATCTCAGGGAATTCGAACAGATGAAAAAGTCTGTTCCGGAAGGCCTTGTTGAAATGCTGGATATTCCCGGCTTGGGTCCAAAAAAAATTAAATTACTATATGAAAAGCTCGAAATCAGCACGATCAAGGAACTAGCAGTCGCTTGCAAAGATGGCCGCTTGGCGGGTCTGAGCGGATTAGGGAAGAAGACTGCTGAAAATATCCTCAAAGGGATTGAGAAACGTGAAGCCTACTCCAAGCGTCATTTATGGTGGGACGCCGAAGAAAAATCGAAACCTATCCTTGAAGGGTTAAGAGGATTAGCAGAAGTAGAAAAAGCAGAATCGGCCGGTAGTTTGAGACGTTGCATGGAAACCGTCGGAGACCTGGACTTTCTTGTAGCTTCAGATAATCCCGGGCCCATTATGAAATGGTTTGTTGAAATGGAATCCGTGGAATCGGTGTCTTCTCATGGAGAAACAAAGTCGAGTGTCCGCCTCGAAGGTGGTATTCAGGCTGATTTGAGGGTAGTGCCTTCAGCACAGTTCTACTATGCCCTGCATCACTTTACGGGCTCGAAGGACCATAACGTCCGTATGCGTAGCCGTGCAAATGAACGGGGACTAAGTCTCTCCGAGTGGGGTTTGGCTCCAAAGGGTAAAGATGGCAAGATGGACTCCAGCCAGAGTAAATCGATCAAGAGCGAGGAGGATTTGTTCAAGCTTCTCGGTCTCAACTATATACCACCCGAGTTACGTGAGGACAGAGGCGAAATTGAATGGGCGGAGGAAAAATCTGCTCCAGATCTGGTAAAGCTGGAAAATTTACGGGGTGCTTTTCACAACCATACGACGGAAAGCGACGGACGAAACACCCTGCATGAAATGGTTCAGGCTGCTGATGACTTGGGGTGGGAGTATTTCGGCCTGGCAAACCATTCAAAGTCCAGTTTTCAAGCCAATGGGTTGGATGAAGAGCGCCTGGAAGCCGAAATAGAATCAGTCGATGCATTAAACCAGTCTGGTAAATTCAAAGTGAGGGTATTAACCGGCACGGAATGTGACATCCTGAAAGACGGGAGCCTGGATTTTTCAGAGGATCTACTTTCCCGGTTGGATTATGTGGTTGTCTCGGTCCACCAGGTTCTGAATCAGGACGAGGATTTGATGACGAAGCGGCTCATAAAAGCGATCGAGCATCCAGAAGTAAATATTCTGGGCCATCTTACTGGTAGACTGCTTTTGAGACGTGAAGGTTATCCAGTTAACCATAATAAAATTATCGACGCAGCTAAAGTTAACAAGGTTGTGATCGAGCTTAATGCTAATCCACAACGTCTCGATATGGACTGGCGTTACTGGCGTAGAGCTGCGGATATGGGCGTACTTTGCGCAATTAATCCTGACGCACATTCCACAGAGGGTTTAAAGTTTGTCCACGCCGGCATATTGGCAGCGCGAAAAGGGTGGCTCTGCTCTGAAAATATACTGAATACCCGACCCTTGAAAGAAGTTGAAAAAATATTTGCGAAGTAACTTTATTACAGAAACTCAATCAGCATGAGGCAGCGTACTGGTAAAAACATGCTTGAGCGGTTTCGTCGTCAAACAGGTCGTCAGAAAAGCTGGCGAGAGCCTCTCTCCACTAAAGACTATACTGCAGTAATCTCGGTATTCATAGCTTCAGTGTCATCTTTATGGATGTTGGGAGGGGTTTTTTTGTCAGGCCTGATCACACAAACGGCTTTATCTTTACTGGCTTTCAGCCTGATTTTCTGGAATCCTTCAACTAGAGGAAATAATTCCCGTCCACTTGCACGGTTATTCAATTATCCAGTATTCTGGACAGGGTTATTATTACTGCTGTATGTAGTGTTCCAAGGGCTCAATCATTCCTGGTTGTATGTTTCAGGTGATGCGGCGTGGTATTTGCGGGAACTTAATCCAATTCCCTGGCTTCCCAGCGGCTTCGACAGTCCGATTACTTTGAATAGCCCTTGGCGAGTCTTGTTGATCTGGACGGGGCCCTGGTTGTGTGCATGCGCACTCTGGGTGGGTTTAGAGAAAAGGAGGGCGGCTAGATTGTTCATCTGGTTGCATCTCGGAAATGTGGTCCTCTGGTGTGTCATAGGGCTTATGCAATACGCATCTAAAGCGACTTCAATTCTGGGATTGTATGAACCTGTGGATCTGAGCGCAACACCTGCACCATTTTTCAGCACTCTGATTAATTTAAATCATGCAGCTGCATATTTAAATCTGGGATTAACGGCTGCGTTATCATTATACCAATATTACCAAACTGAAGCGCGTCGAAAATTGAGAAGTGATGGACCACACCTGTTGATGCTGGTTATAGCGGCGCTACTTATAACCTGTATATTTATTACAGGATCCCGGGCAGGTTATCTGGTATGTATTTTGATCGTGTTATTTTTCATTATCCTGCAAATGGGAGCACTCAGAAATTGTCCGATTGGCAGTACAATTGCAGGTGGTCTCATCCTGCTTGCTTTAACCGGAATTGTTATCGCTTCACTCAGTTACTTTGTAGACTTCATTAGA
>CAYQCG010000396.1:0-2815 GCA_964415925.1 uncultured Puniceicoccaceae bacterium
AAGTTTCGGACTTTATCTCAAGGATCCCGCTGAACGAAAATATATGGAAAGTGATCAATCAGGCAGATCGGATAACAGACATTTCAATGTTATCTGCTACAGAGAACAGGCTGAGGAAAGAGACAATGGAGGATTTCCGGGAAGCAGGCGCAGACTTACCGGAAAAAAAAAAAACACGACTCATGTAAGTGCAGAATGAGCTCTCGAAGCTAACCCAGAAGTTTTCCGAGAATGTTCTTGATGCGACCAATAAATATGAGTTGGTCATTGAAGACGAAGCCCGATTGTCAGGATTACCTGAATCAGCCAAAACCGCGGCACGCGAAAGTGCAGAGAATAAGGGATACGGTAGTCAGGAGAAGCCTGTGTGGCGATTTACCCTGCAGGCGCCTTCTGTTGTTCCGGCCCTGCAATATCTTGATGACGAAGCCATCCGTAAGGAATTGATGACTGCGTATGCGCGGCTAGGGCTTGACGATCCCCATGACAATACTGAACTCGTCTGGAAGATACTGAAATTAAGACAGGAAAAAGCAGAACTGTTGGGAAAGCCTTATTTTTCAGATGTCGCAACAAACCGCCGGATGGTCAAGAGCGGGCAGGATGCGCTTAAGTTTGTCGAAGATTTACATAAACGGATTAAAGATGCGTTTGATCGTGAATGCGCTGAACTGGAAGCGTTCAAGGCAGAGCAAGCCGGTAAAGAGCGTGAGCCTTTGGAACCATGGGAAACGGCCTATTGGATGGAGAAGCTGAGAAAATCCAGATACGATTTTGATGCGGAAGAACTGAGGCCCTACTTTCCGATCGGCCCGGTTATAAATGGCATGTTCCGGATCTGCGAAAAACTGTTCGGCCTCCGTATCGAGGAGAGAGCAGGATCCGATAAACCGGATGTCTGGCACCCGGATGTTCTCTATTACGATTTGTATGATGAAAGCGGTGACAGGCTCGGTTCTTTCTACACGGACTGGCATCCCCGTGAGACGAAACGTTCCGGAGCATGGATGAATGAGTTAAGAACAGGACGCGGAGGTAATCCAGAACGGAGAGAGCCACACCTCGGTCTTATTTGCGGCAATCTGGCAACTCCATCCGGAGGAAAGCCCGCCCTTTTAAATCACCGTGAAGTACAGACCATCTTCCATGAATTTGGTCACCTGTTGCATCACCTGCTGGGTGACGTTGATATTCGGTCTTTGAATGGGATTCATGTGACGTTCGACTTTGTGGAACTCCCCTCCCAGATTCTGGAAAACTGGACTTGGGAGCGGGAAAGCCTGGATATGTTTGCGAGACACTACGAAACGGGTGATCCCATTCCTGAAGACCTGTACGAGAAGATGCATGCGTCCCGTAACTTCATGTCGGCACGCACTGCGATGCGACAGTTGTCTTTCGCCAAACTGGACCTCGAAATGCACACACACCTGCAGCAGTCTCTGGGGAAGGAGCTGGATGATTATGCACATGAGTTACTGCGCGATTATCTACCTCCTGATAAATCACGTTTACCGTTCATCACGAGGCACTTCAATCACCTCTTCAGCTCACCCATAGGATACGCCGCCGGTTATTACGCATACAAGTGGTCAGAAGTCCTTGATGCAGATGCTTTTACCCGTTTCCAGAAAGAAGGTATAATGAATCCAAAAACTGGCCGCGAATTGAGGGAAAAGATACTTTCTAAAGGTAACAGCCGCCCTCCGGACGAGCTTTACCGCGATTTCATGGGACGCGACCCGGATCCAGAGGCATTATTGCGAAGAGACGGTTTGGCTTGAGGTTGAGTCGCTTTGGCACAATTATATTGGCTAAATTTGAGAATACCGGATACGATCCACTGTTTAAGCCTAAAGAAGCTATATTTATAATCCGATTTTTGGGAACTATTTTTGCTCCTGCCTGATACAGATAAATAAAAATAACAACAATGGGACTTTTTCTACTACTTATTATTATACCACTCATCTTCGGTGCCTGGGCGCAAATGCTAATCGGCAGTGCCTATGGCAAATGGTCCAAAATCGGTTCGCGCAGTCATATTAGCGGTCGAGAGGCTGCACAGTATGTATTGCGATCAGCCGGCATAGACGACGTTGAAATCACACAAACGAGTGGCCATTTGACGGATCACTATGATCCAAAAAACAAGCGGCTTGTCTTGAGTCAGGAAAATTATCGTGGCTCCAGTCTCGCTGCACTCGGAGTTGCAGCCCATGAGGCCGGTCATGCCGTGCAACACAAAGTCGGCTACAGCATGCTGAAATTGAGGATGTCACTCGTACCGGTTACCCAGATCGCATCACAAATGCTCCCCTTTGTCATCATCGGAGGCTTCCTGTTTGGCATGCTTGGTTTGATCAAGCTGGGTGTTCTGGTCTATCTGGTATTGACTGTCTTCCAACTGGTTACGCTTCCAGTTGAGTTCGACGCCAGCAAACGGGCCAAGCATGCGCTGGTTAATTTGGGCATACTGGAAGAGCGGGAAATGAAGGGTGTCAACGATACATTGGACGCTGCCGCCCTTACCTATGTCGCAGCTTTTGTTGCCAGCCTTGGCAATCTTATATGGCTCTTCCTGCTTGCCCGGCGTGACTGAATGATTTAATTCTGCCGGATGCCCGAAGAGAATCAGTCCTGGCTTGTCCGCCAGTGGAAGGAATGGAAATGGATTATCTTTTTTGTTCTGCTGGTATTCCTGCCATTTCGTTACAGCCTTGCTAGCTGGAACTGGGTTCCTTCCCCCTCGATGATGCCGACCATCCTTGAAGGTGAACTGGTTTTCGTCGATAAGCGTGCCTACGATTTGAAT
>CAYQCG010000397.1:0-2806 GCA_964415925.1 uncultured Puniceicoccaceae bacterium
ACTGTGCCTACGATCTATAGTGTTGTAGCTAGGATGCACAAATAGCACTGCAGCTACGATGTGCCGCAGAATAAGCGGAAGGTAGTGCTACCTTCCGCTCTGTCGGTTATTCGTCAGTTTTGACGATGCTGACGGAGCCGTTGAAGGCGATGGTCAGTGTATAGGTTGCTATGACATTGAAGCAGAAACTGAGTTCATGTTCGTAGCGCATGAGCTTCCTCCTGTGATTTCTGGGCAGGAACCATTTCCGCCCTTCTGTGGCTCCGCAGTCAAAGCTGGCCTGATAGGCTGACGTGTCATGGGCTTACACGGTTACTCGGTGCGGGTGTCCCTTGATCGCGGCATGCCGCAGGGCAGTTACCAGGTGACTTAAAGAAGGGAGGAGATGCTTGATGTCCGGCTATGGAGAAACCGCCTCTGCGGACGGATGTGTGGCACAAAAAAGCCCTGCCAACGGAGGCAGAGCTATTAATGAAAGTTGCTGTGAATTGTAGCTACCCGCGTCGCCGCCAGTAGCTCACCCCGGCCAGGGCCAGCACGATGATTAAGGCGTAGGTCTGGGGTTCGGGGACGATCTGCACCCGGAAGGCTTCTGTGTGACCAAGACTATTGGTGGCGGTCATCTCATTGTGGGTCAGGGGTGGTATTCAAATAAATTCCACGGAAAGATTGCAGAACTGAGGGTATACAACCAGCACCTTACTCCAATAGATCTCCACTTCGTGAAGCTTGAACTTGAGGCCAAGTGAGGCTTATAGTAATGATTCACTAAAATAGTTTGCTGTAATGCTCCCGGAGTTTAACTCTGTGAGCATTTGTTTCTTGTAAAAATCGCTCATAAACATGAAAAAACTCTACATTCTTGCCATATTGTTTGCAATTCTCGGGACGGGTGTTCTTGCCCGGTTATACCTTTCCATACCTTTCCATACCTTTCCATACCTTTCCGACAGGCTATGTTTATCTCATCCTCGATACGCCCTTCTAGCTTACCACAGGATGTAATTATTAAACAGGGCTCGGATGATAGTGGCGTTACGTATAACATAGATGGTCTTAAAGGCATTTTCGCAGAAAGAATTGAATATGCACTACTATCAGGAAAAGATTCTGTGATTGCACCCGATCAGTGGCAGTCATTGGACGATAATCCAGGGATAATCGATTTTGAGGGGATCGTAGAGTTAAACCATGGTTGGAACTATGTTTTCCTAAGAGCCAATGGCTGGAAAGGTGTACGAGTGCTTGATCCGCTCGTGGTTGGAGCTGGAGATATCTACTTGGTTATTGGACAATCCAATGCCACTGGAAGCAGTGACAGCTATTTTATCTCAAAAGATAATGATGTGTATCTAGGCACTATTGACGATAATGAGCTCCAGTGGCGCCGCGCTCATGATCCTCAAGTTCCAGGTGGTGGAGGTTCCGTCTGGCCTCTTGTCGGTGATCTCTTGAGTAAGAACCGCGAGCGACCGATTGGGTTTGTCAATATCGCAGTAGGGAGTACGAGAGTCGAACACTGGCTACCTGGAACAGATTTGCACAATTCATTTATAGAGACTCTTCAATTACTACTTAATAATGGTGGCTTAAAAGCCATTTTGTGGCATCAAGGGGAGGCCAACAAAGGATCAGAAAAAGACGATTACTACACTAAACTAATAAGTATAATAGGCTCTAGCCGTGAGATAATTCCCAACATCCCTTGGTTCGTATCCGTGGCCTCTTACAGCAATGGGAGTACCGGTAAAGGCGTAACATCAGCACAGAAAGCCACATGGCAACTGGAAAACGTATTTCCCGGCCCTGATACTGACTCACTGCAGACCGATCACAGAAGGGAGGACAAAGTACATTTCAATGGAATAGGTACTGAAGCAGCGGCACAACTATGGTACGAGGCTATTAGTCAGGCATTCTAGACGATCGATAAACAGGATATTGCTCATAAAATGTCCCATCTATCTGGGTCGATCTTTATACAATCCGTTCATTCATCTAAGTCTGGATGACAACCGTCACATGCTGACCATTGCAGGTACGCGTTCTGGCAAAGGTGTTACTGCCATCATACCCAATTTGCTGCTCTGGGAGGGTTCAGCCATTGTCGTCGACCCGAAAGGCACCAATGCGGCAGTGACGGCTAACCGCAGACGAGAAATGGGACAGACCGTGCATATTGTCGATCCCTTTGGTATTGTGGAATCCGATCCGGACAAACGGGCTTCATTCAATGTTCTCGAAGACCTCAATACTGAAAGTGAAGATATCCGGGAACTGATTTCTACGATTGCGGAAGCTTTGGTCATCATCGATCCACAGAGCAAGGACAAGCACTGGGATGAGGGCGCACGAACGATTATTACAGGACTTATCGGTCAATTGATCAGTGATCCCGATGAGAAGTTTCCCGTTCATTTGGGATCAATCCGTGAGATGCTCGCACTTGGAGATGCTGAGCAAGTCGAGTTATGGGCAGATATGGCCATGAACTACTCTGCCGGTAAAACTGCGCTGGAGGCATCCAGCCGGGTACGCAGAAGTCTGGGCACGCCGGAAATGCTGAGTATCTTCTCAAACACCGATAAACAAACGGAATGGCTCTCAAGCGAGGCGATTATAAAAACTATTAGCCAGAGCACCTTTTCACTATCCGAGCTTAAAGAAAAGCCGACTACGATCTACCTGGTGCTTCCGCCTCACTATTTGCATACCCACAGCCGGTTTCTCCGACTTCATCGCTTACAGTACTCGTGAGCGCAAAGGACAGGAACCGGACTGGAAGCCCGTCGGTGTAGCCTTCCGG
>CAYQCG010000398.1:0-2798 GCA_964415925.1 uncultured Puniceicoccaceae bacterium
CAGCCAGGCACGCTCAATTCGGGTTTCTTCCATGTTTGCCCAGCCGTCGAACTCCACCAGCTGGAAGTAGGTTTCATCACTCCGTAGACCTTCAAATTTAAAACGATAGTCCACATGTTTGAATTTCCAGCCATCCTGAAAAGATGCTACCGCATGTAACCTTGGCGTTCTATCAAATGATAAAGGTTCATCTGGTTTATACTTATTAAGTCCAGGTCTCGATAATAGAGCTATAAAATCGATATGGCTGTCGATATCAAGTTGCAGTGTACCCGAGTCAATATTTCGAATAAGTCCACCAGCTTTCAATCTACCCTCCGGAACTGTAACCGATATACTGGTACGGGCAAAATAGTCACTCAGAGGAATGGCTCTAAGATATATTGATGTTATCGGGTTGGAGAAAATTTCCAGATCGTCGGCAGACACACTTATGGAATTAATAGAGCTCTTGAGGCTTGAATTGATACCTTCACTTACTACTTCCACTTCAAGATTGGAGGCTTGCCCGTAATCAACGTCTTTCAACATACCCGCGCTCAAATGTAATGGCTTGCCAAAACGCATGTTTTCCAGGCTTAACGGTCCTGCACGCACCTCCAGGTTTTCCAGCACTCTCTTATCATCCAGTCTCAGATTCTCTGCTTGTACACTAATGTTTACTATGTTCGAGCCTGATACAGATGTACTTAAATGGAGTCTGCACCAACCATTCTCTAACCTGCTTCGGTGTTGCTCAATCTTTTCAAGGCTTGTATAATAGAGCTGCAGAAGTTTTTTGCCGGTTAATAACTCCTTATCCGCATCTTCTGATTTTTCATTAGTAATAATGCTATTCCCTTTAACTTTAAAATTTATGTTTGAGAATTTTGCACTCGCATGATGGATCAGCATTTCCCGATGACTACCTTCAATTGAGAGTCGCAAGTTACTGATCACTGGAGCGTGGTTTCCAGGGCTATAAAGTCTGGCATTAACAAGATCCAGTCGTGTCATGAGCTTCTTTTTTCTCCAGCTTTCCTTTAGCTCCAGAAAGCCCTGTATCTTTTCGATTTCTGCAATCGTCGACTCATGATCAAGGTCGTAAACTATGACGGATTGCAATTGAATTTTCCCTTTTGGATCTATTGTAGCGTTTGTCCAGCTGATCTTTATATCCTTGTCGGATTCAGATCCGAAAACTAGTTCGTATGGGATCCACTTTTCAGGCACATTTACAGGAACACCCTTGATTGCCCAGAAAAGCCATGCTCCCTGAATAATTGCCATAATTATAAGTAAACAAATTACCAGATAGTTCAGCCAACGCATGACCACTGGAAGTAATGCGGACATTCCGCCTATGGAAGCTCCTGTGGTGAGCCAACAGTCCTTGAGATTATGGCGTCTCTTTCAGGAGGATCCCTTTCGAATGTAATGGTGTGAAGCGCATCAATCGTTTCCTGCCGAAGACTAAAGATAACTTCAAATCGCTCAGAACCACCAAACTGTGTGGTTCCACCAATGCGTTTTGTAAAATTATAAGTATAGGTTTCGGTTACAGTTGTGACGGACTCAGGAAACTCAATAACAGCATCCAGCCGGTAACTCCACGGTAACGTATTAGTTTCATCCAGCCTGAAAGCACTATCGTATTCAGTTCTTAGGTACTGTTTCACTTCAGTCTCCTGGACAAAACTCACAATCTCATTGAATGCGCTTAGGGTGGCTGCGTCCTCCGTATCGGGAAATAAATTTCCCTCACTATTAATACTTGATAACAACAGGATATCCTCCGTCTGAATGTCGACCAGTCTTAGTTCTTTAATATTCGCTGACTCAGGCAGGCTATGGAGTTGACGATGTCGATACGATAACGGTGCCAAAGGGCTTCTGGCTAATAGACTGGGGCCAATTACGTAGACAAAAGGCCTGGAGGCAAGTTTGGCATAGTATCTATTTTCATCTGTGAGGTAGTTACCTATTAGTAGAGTTTTTCGGCTGCCATCATCAAGTGTGATGTTAATCGATCTTGTGGGCTCCTCAAAGCCGAATCTTTTTAAGTCAGCTTCAGAGGGTGCATCGCTTTGAAATCGCTCTGCCTCGAGTAATTGAAGCGTAAGGATAAGATCTTCAACGATTCCAGGATCCGCTGGCCAGGGTGCCAAAACTTCATCCGAATTATTGAGTAAAACCTGCCAGCCTCCACTCTCAAGCTTTTGCAGAGTCGTTTTCTCTGAATCGACACTGATATCTATTTGAGTTAGCTGTGACTTTTCGAATTGAAAAAATCTTCGCTCGCGAAGTGTTTCCTGAGCCTGTCGCAGGGACTGGAGATCCTCGTCCTGCAGGTAAAATATTGATGGCGAAGATTCCAGCTTGGCAACACGCAAAACATTACTTTCACCAGTGTTTTCTACTAATCCGCCTACCAGCAGAGTCTGTCGGCTGCTGCTGCTGCTTTCCAGTGTAATGCGCAAGTTTGGATTTTCCAGCCCGGGATTGCCAGTGTCACTCTTAACAACAAAACCTTGGATGTCTGTGGTCATTAACTCATGCAGCAATTCTGTCATCCGGGCATCATCTGCTTCTGCACGTATCGGTGCTTCGAATTGCCAGGTTTCATCATTACGCCTGAGTAAAATACGTAGACGCTGTTCACCGCCCGTTTGAATGCTCAGGCTCTCAATTTCGAACAATGACATATCAAATAAGTTCTGTCTGCGCAGGCTTTCAAGATCTACAAGCAGTGAATCCAGAAGGCGCCGATTGACTACAAAAACATCGTTTTCAGTGGATGTTTTTAGATAAAACCGGTT
>CAYQCG010000399.1:0-2794 GCA_964415925.1 uncultured Puniceicoccaceae bacterium
AATTAAGCTCCATATTACCTGTACCCTTAAATTCTTCGAAGATCACCTCATCCATACGGCTGCCGGTTTCAATCAAGGCAGTTCCCAAAATGGTGAGACTCCCACCTCCCTCGATATTACGGGCTGAACCGAAGAAGCGCTTGGGTTTCTGAAGTGCATTGGCTTCAACACCACCTGAAAGAATCTTTCCGCTATTAGCGGCGAGCGCATTATAAGCCCTAGCTAGACGGGTGATAGAGTCCAACAGGATGACTACATGCTGCCCTGCTTCAACCATTCTGCGGGACTTTTCCATAACCATTTCAGCGGCATGGACATGGCTGTCAGGTGATTCATCAAATGTGGAGGCAATCACTTCACCCGTTTTCATCTGGCGTCTGAAGTCAGTAACTTCCTCGGGGCGCTCGTCAACGAGTAAAATGATCAGATGGGCTTGGGGTTTATTGACCGCAATAGCGCTTGCGATACCCTGTTGGAGGATTGTTTTACCTGTTCTCGGAGGCGCAACAATGAGTCCGCGCTGGCCGAGACCTACGGGTGTGAGTAGATCGACCACACGCATTGAAAGGTTGTCCCATTTCGCCGCCGCTGTCGTTTCGAGCATAATACGCTCAGTCGGATAATAGGGTGTCAGATCTTCAAAAGGCTCGAGGGACGAGGCTTCTTCAGGGGGTAATCCCATAATCTTGTCGATGGAAACAACAAAGGGACAGGTTTCCTGTATGTCATCATCCTGGGGTTCTCTTTTAGGATGTATCCTCGCCTCAATCGTATGTCCCCGCTTAAGACCAAATTCCTTGATCAGTGACTTGGGGATGAAAGGGCTATACGGCTTAACTCTGTAGTTGTCGTGAGTATACACGATATGGCCGTAACCGTCTGTGGTTAATTCGAGAATGCCTTCGACCTTTACAGGGCGGTGTTCATTAGCCGCAGCTTCCAGAATATCATCAAGGATTTCCTTTCGCTGGGGAATCCGGTTAGTGTCCAGATTGAAAGCCTCACCACTTCTCTGTTGTAGATCCGGGACCGGAAGTTTTGCCAGCTCAACGAAGTCAACGACATCGTCGCTTTGTGAAAGTTGATCAGCCAGTGCTTGCAAAGCATCAAGGTCCTGAAAGAGCTCATATTGAGGCAAGCTACCCACTTCAATTTCAGGTTCTTCGCGACTACCATAGAAGTCATTGCGCGCCTGTGCTTTAGCTTTATTGAAATTCTTTTTGAATTTCCCCGCTTTGCCTGGCTGGTTCTGCTTAAAATTCTGTTTACCCTTGGTCTTTTTAAAATCCTGCTTCTTGTTGAACTTCTGATAAGGCTTCTTTGAAAAATTGCCTGGCTTTTCGCCGTCTCCGGCACCTTTCGGTGGAGTATCCCTGGCGGGCTCATCCGATTTAGCGCTGCTATCCTCGGCAGCTTCACTTTCGAAGTCCTCAGAAGAAGCACGGTTAGAAGGTGCATCGTCACGTAAGTCTTCATCATCAGTGGAAAAAGATTGAGGGATCGTTTCTCCTTCGGATGGTGACGAGGCTGGCGCTTCTATCTTATCTTTTCCAGGAGACTTCCGGGTGGATTTTTTCCTGGGTGGAGATTCGACAACTGGTTCGTCCAAGGTTGCTTGTTGTGTATCTTTTGTATCTGTATCGCTCATAACTGAGGAGCTAGTATTAAGTTTGAGCACTCAGCCTTGCTGGTGACAGGACTGTTAATGGCTTACTTTAGAATAGTATTTAAAAAATCAGTTACCTGTGATCGGGTAAATCCGCCGCTGCCATTGTTGGAAATGACGAAATCAGCCTTAAGCCGCTTTTCAGCAAGAGGGATTTGCCTAGATATGCGAACGTGGGCCTCAGAGGCGGTGTATCCTCGTGCAAGCAACCTTCTCACTTGTTGTTGCCTGCTACAGCTAACACAAAGACTGAAATCGAAATAGTTTTCAAGGCTTTTTTCAAATAAGAGGGGTATTTCCACTATCCAATTACATTGTGGTTTATCTTCAACTTCCATTTGCCATCTATGCCTGACGATTGGATGGAGGAGGCTTTCGAGCCATTTCAGGTCATTCGGGTGATTAAAAACGAGATGACCCAACTTACTCCGATTGAGGCTACCATTTTCATTAAGTATCGATTTCCCAAAGTGTTCGGTTACTTTTTTGATAATAATGGGATCTTCGGAAAGGACATTTTTAGCGATGGAGTCTGTATCAATGGAGCGAAAGCCGTTGTCTTCAAAGATCTGTCTGACAAATGACTTTCCACACCCTACTCCACCCGAAAGTCCCAAATTATAATATTTTGCGCATTTTCCCATCAAGGTGAACGTTGTGCGGACGAGATGCTAAAGAGGCAATCCATAAGATGTGTAGTTATCGTTCCTATAAGAAAAGAGAATTAATCGCTAAAAAGCAAAAATAAGGTCTTGATTTATACGTAAAAGGGGTAATAATCCCAGATACACCGCTGAGGCTTTCACTCTACCAATGATATCCACTGCAAAGCAACAAAATGATACATTAAGTATCCAAATCGGGCTTCCCGAAAAGTATCGGGGACGCGCAGCCGAACTGTGTTACAAGACACACCGCTCAAAGTGGAAACCTGTATTCGGTTCGTGGCTGCTTGGTGTGGAAATACTGGAATATAGTATCAATCCAAAGTATATTTTTGCCGCGATGTGCAATGAGGAGTTAGCCGGATTTTCCGGTATCAGCCTTCCCCATCGAAATTTTCTGAATGCAAAATTATCTGTATTTATGAATCAGTATGGTGCCATCAGAGGATTGTTGAAATGGAGT
>CAYQCG010000400.1:0-2778 GCA_964415925.1 uncultured Puniceicoccaceae bacterium
GTCCAAACCAGACGCTTCCGTAAAACCGATAACAAAACCGTCTCCCCATTCCACCTGAAAGTGAAACTTGGGTAATGGATATGGTGATACTCTATTTGCCATAATTGTGAGGTATTATCTTAGAAAAAAATAGGTAAAAGTTGAGGGATGAATCAGAAAGGCATGAACCCTTATTGGCAATTCCGAGCCTTTTCTGCTTGGGTAATTGCCTGATCAAGGCTTTCTCGACGGGTTTTAAACCTGACCCTGGCTTTCTCAGCACGGTTGTAGCGATTTTCGCGGTATTCCATTCGTGCCACAGCTTCATCATATTGATTTTTAGTCTCCACGTAAAAAGGATCCTTCGTCACAGCCAAGGGGAAATAAGGCCTTGGCTCTATTTTGCTATCACAGGAATTGCATACGTGGACTCCTTGGTAGGTCTCTGGCAATTCTGGATCGCAAATCAAGTGGTGCAGATCGGTCAATAACTGTAGCAGGCCTTCTCGATCACTCATCGCTTGGTGCATTTGCATGCCTTTTTCATGGACCTGAACAGCCACAAGTAAGGTTTGCAAAATGACTTCATAGGCGGCAACTAGCTTTTCAGATATTGCCTGTAAAGCAAGCAGTACCTTAGATTTTTGAATCAACTCAGCTGGCTTATCGAGGGCCTTGATCGCCTCCATAAAGGGATCAAGCAGGGCACGAATTTGCTCCGTACAAACCAGTAGCTCATGAATGTCACAAATGACGATTCTCATGGCATCATTGGTTTGGGTCGCATTTTCAGCTACCAATAGTCCTTGCCCTTTTAGCTTATCGATCGTTTTTAGGATGTCTTTGGCCAACAGGTCTGTCTGCTGAATATTTTCCCAAAATCCCTGGAGGAGCTCTTTCCAGGCAGTTGCTTCATCAAGCTCAGCCTTCGCGTTTTGGGCCCTTCCAGCGAAGAGCTGTTCTTTGTAGTGAACCACAGCCCGATCCTCTTGCCAGATTTGGATACAATCTTTATTACTCATCGGTTTACTCATGTTAGGTTAAAACGGTAGGTATGCATCACGCACCTGTAGCGGGCTGCTCGGGTTCTTCTGCAGGTTTTTCTAATTGGTCTTCAGGAGAAGAGAACGACTCCTTGATATAGGTACAGATCTTACGAAGGGTTTCGCGACGTTGCTCAGCAGGCTGACAATCACTGTCTCCAGTTAATAGTTGATCGACATGCGCTTGAGTGGCCGAAAGGCTGATCCCTATGGCCTTCTCTGCTCTGATCGTACTTTTAGCAGTTGCAAGCGTTTCTAGCGTAGTGGCAAACACCTTGCGGGTGTCCTTGACCTTGACGGTGGCAGTGCCAATATTTTCATCGACATGCTGCTTCAGAATTAACACCTGCGCACATAAGTGTGCCCCCCAATCTTGCAATGATTCAACATTGGCAAATGTGTGAATCCCTGCGGTATCTACCGTCGAGCCTGCCGCCGCTTGGCGAAGGTCCCGCAATGCTTCTGCAGACGTTTTGAGGTAATTGGTCGCCTCTTGCAACTTCAGGCCATCTCCACTGACAGGATGGGCCACCTCTACCTCAGCCACCATTAGATCATACAAGTCCTTGTGGCAAGATTCTTCGTCTGACAGCGCAGCAGGAAGTTTACTCGCTACGGTATCTGCAAAAGCATTCACTTTTTGCTTAACCTGTTTGAAGCAGGAAGCCAATTCTTTCAGTTTGGCTTCAATCTCAGCATGCATTTTTGTTAGGCCATCAGAGGAGGTAATAGTTTCGATGTTTTTTGCCTCCTTAGCTGCTGGAATACTAATCGCATGCGCAATATCCTGGTATTTCGCCAGCGCTTCATCGGCCTTTGAAATACAGCAGAGCTGGTATTGACGGATTTCCCGCTGGCTCTCGATCAGTTCTTCCTGTGTGGTGATCGTGGCCTCATTTGCTTCTAGGGTTTGACCTATCGTAGCAAGATATCCTTCAATCGCTCCTTGCTGGGTTTTATGTTCTATTGTTGTTTCTGGCATAGCAAATCAACTGTTTAGCTACGTATCCTATCTAAATCCCTGTGGCTAGGATTCAGATAGCATTTTGTGGCTGAATTTCAGGATGATGAATTCTGCAGGTCTCACGACTGCCATACCGATTTCCACAATCATTCGGCCTTCTAGGATATCTAATTCTGTCATGGTCTCTCCCAGGCCAACTCGAACAAAAAACGCTTCTTTAGGGGTGCTCCCCATTAAAGCACCTGCTCTCCACTGCTGAGTGAGGAAGTTACTGATCATTGCACGTACACGTATCCAGGTGTTTGGATCATTGGGTTCGAAGACAAACTGCTGGTTGGCCTTCTGTACGGACTCTTCGACCATATTGAAAAAGCGACGCACGGAGATATATCGCCATTCGTTGTCGTTACCGGCCAATGTCCGAGCCCCCCAAACAATCGCAGGGCCACGCCCAGTAAAGGAGCGAATCACGTTGACAGACTTACCACCGTTAACATCGACATTGAGCTCTTCTTGTTCCTTATCGCTTACCTTACATACAGGGCCCACTGCATTAGCAACTCCTACATTAGCTGGAGCTTTCCATACACCTCTGCTTGCATCTGTCGCAGCGTAAATACCGACCATAGCACCCGATGCTGGCAGGACCATATTGAAGTTGCGGATAGCATCTAAAATCTGGTAGTAATAGGAATTTTTTACTGTTAGTAAGCCTTCTAAGTTTTCTGGCAATGGCTCAGCAGGACTTTCACCTGCAACTGCCGGCTGAGCCGTAATAGTCAACCTGACATC
>CAYQCG010000401.1:0-2778 GCA_964415925.1 uncultured Puniceicoccaceae bacterium
AGTGAGGATGATATCAGGCGCGCACGCAAAACAAGCCCACCCATACAAGTTGATGTGGAGGCTAGGCCAGAAAAAGCATCCGCTTCATGAAGAATTATTCCCTGTTAGTCCGTCACGAAATGCGGGTAATGCTGGTAAGCCTTTCAACATATGCCGCAGCTGTTCTTTTCCTGCTTTTTATGGCTTTCGCCTATTTCTATACTCTCCACCAATACAGCTTGCGGGAATACACCTTGAATCCAAGTGAAAGTTTTTACAGGTGGTTTGTTTTTCCTGTTCTTGCTATGGTACCCTTACTCACCATGCGGAGTGTCGCGGAAGAGCGGCGCCTGGGGACTCTGGAAGTAATGATGACCACACCGGCTAGTGCGTTTGAAATTATTGCTGCCAAGTTCAGTGCGGCATATGTCTTCTACGCGGCTGCCTGGATGGCTTGCTTGAGTTTCCCATGGGTTGCCTTCTGGATCATGGATCGGCCAGAATTGTTGCCTGTCTTATGGCAACCGGGACCTGTCTGGGGCGGTTTATTTTTCGTTCTTTTAACCGGCCTGCTTTATATTGCAGTGGGAATATTCGCATCAAGCCTGACCCGTAGTCAGCTCGTTGCCGGAATGTTAAGTTTCAGTATACTTTTTATACTATTAATCCCTTCAATAATACTCAACCAATCCGGTTTCACGCCTACAAACATAATGGGCGACCTGCTGGCCAACCTGGACACGACACGCAACCTGGAAGAATTTGCTCGAGGCGTTATCGATACCAGACCCTTGATTTTCTTTGCAAGTAACGCCTTGCTGGTACTGGGTCTCGCTTCTCTGGTAATAGAATCTAAAGTATGAAATGGACTGAAGACTATTCCAGGGTAAAGCTCATTAATCTGGCTAACCGCTTTACGCAAATTGTCCTCGTCATTCTCTTGGCGCTGGGAATCAATCTGCTTTCACAAAGAGTCTACATACGTGAAGACCTGACCCGTGACCTTGAGTATACACTATCTGCCGAGACTAAAGCATACATTGAAAACCTGACTGTTCCAGTTGAGATTATTGTAACAATCTCGGCTAACAGCGAACAGGAGGAAGTCCAGGTATTATACCGTTACGTAAAAGCCCTGCTTGAGGAATTCCAGAATACCAGTAAGAAGCTGAAAGGTGAACCCCTTCTCTCGCTCGAGTTTGTCGAATTACATAGCAACAGGAACAGAGCTGCAGAAATTAACAGGCTCTATGGCTTGAATGAACCGAACGTCGTAATATTCGCTAGTGAAGGACGCAGTCGGCTCGTGAGAGAATCTGAGTTTGCCGAATTCGAGAACGGCCAGTATACAAGTTTCAGGGGTGAACAAGTATTTACTTCAGCTATACTGGAAGTTTCCAGCCAATACCGTCCAAAGGTCTACTTTACACAAGGACATGGTGAGATGGACATACGGAGCGCTGATCCGGTTACCGGTCTTTCCCAGCTTTCACAGAAACTTATTGACAGGAACATTGAGACGATCCCTATAGACCTCACACTGCAGGAACAAGTCCCGGATGAATGTGCATTGCTGGTCATTGCCAATCCTAAGGGTAATTTCCTGGTAAAGGAAAGAGAACTGCTGCGTACTTATCTTGAGGAAAGGTCGGGTCGGATGTTGGCCTTGTTATCCCCCGGTTCCGCAGGAGGTCTTGAGCAACTGGTCAGGGAATGGGGTATAATACTTGATGACCGTGTAGTCCTTGAAAAAGGTGACAATTACGTTGAGTCAACAGGCGATTTTCTGATAAGGCATTACACAGAGACTCCCGTTACTAACATACTACTTAAATTACAAACGCCTCTGGTAACTGGCCTGTTGCGACCCGTACGCTTCAATCCCGGATTGGTGTCAAGTAATCGATTAAGCCTGATCCCATTATTGGCAAGTTCACCGGATAGCTGGGGCGAAACAACCTGGCGAAATGCGGAAACCCCTGAATTCAACGAGAACAGTGACTTGCCCGGACCTATAACTCTGGCTGTGATGGCTAACAGTGAAAGCACCAGCCCTCTGGGATTGGAAATTCCCGGAGGACGCCTGATCGTCATTGGAACCGGCGACATATTTTCAAACCGTAGATTGCAGGCTTTGGGCAATGAAACCTTCATGCTGACTCTGGTAAATTGGCTACTGGAAAGGAATCAAATGCTGGCACTCCCTCCCAAGCCTGTAGACCGCTATTTCATACCCCTGAGTGGAGAAGAAAAACAAAAGATGGCCCTGGCTATGTTATTACCTGCCGGAGTTGTGTTTATTATCGGCCTCGTCATTCTTTGGATGCGGCGGACATGAAATTAAGATAATTTTCTGAATGCGTTTTAAGCTTACATTTATATTAGTCATTTTGAACCTGATCCTTTTTGGTGCACTATTCTACATACAGATGTATCATGAGCAAAAAGAACAGGAGCTTCTGGCGGCACGGCAAATTTTTGCTCCGGAATATATGGATACGGTTACATCCATGGAAATACAGGACAAGGACGGGCAACTCGTTTGGAAAATCCAAAGAGATCAGGAAAACTGGTCCCTGACAGAGCCTATTGTATGGCCCACTAATCCATTTGCCGTAAACCGCATACTTGCCCAACTCCAGTTTCTGGAGTGGGAAGCCCGTATAAGAGTTGATACACTCTACGATAATCAGCAATCACTGGCCGATTTCGGTTTGGCGGAACCACAGGCAACACTTACTCTCATGAGCCCAGAAGGTGATCTAAATTTCCTCCTGGGAGCACCGACCGACGTCAGTA
>CAYQCG010000402.1:0-2760 GCA_964415925.1 uncultured Puniceicoccaceae bacterium
GGGGCAGGGCGAACCTGAATCGAGCTATTCGAATCAAAAATGCAGAGGAGCTTCCTTTTGAGATAAGTCCATTGAGGGATACAATCGTTGACAATATTGATGGCCTCAATGTCATTCCGAATGTTTTGAGCCTATCCGCCCTGAATGTTGAATGGTTCAGGAATGGCGAACGCCTTACAACAGTGGAAAACTTGGTAATTCCCGGTTTTAATGTCAGTAACAACGGTTACTACCATTATGTTGCCAGGAATGCATTCGGACAGGTATCAAGCGGAGCAAACATCACTTCGAGTATAGTCCAACCCAATCTTGGCGGAGCGGTTGAAAGCAACACTCAGTGGTATACAACGGAAGAAAACTCGTGGGAAAATGCATCCTTTCCAACCGCCCAAGGTAATGATGTAGCCAGAACCGTAGTAAACGGTGAAATTTTCACACTCGTCAGAGGACCCGGTGATTTGACTTTCAGCTGGGGTAAGGATGGAAACACTACCAACACGACACTGGAATTTATTGTTGATGGAAAGAGCATTTTTAATGCGGGGAATAATACAGGCTTAAGAACAACAACAGTTCGATTAGGTTTTGGTCTCAGGCAATTAAGCTGGCGGTGGAGAGGTAACGGGACTGGAACAGGATTATTGGATAACGTAATATACACTCCTTCTCCGCGGTTTCCCCAAATCCTGAAACAACCGGAGAGCATACAAGTCGTGGAAGGTGATTCAGCCAGTTTGAGTGTCAATGCAGCGGGGGCGGATTTTACACCATTGCTGTATTTCTGGAGAAAAGATGGCGTTCCTCTTTCAACTGATAGTCCTGTATTAAAAATAAGTAATTTCAGCGAAGAAGACGCGGGAATCTATTCAGTATCGGTTGCCAACATTTATGGAACCGTAGCAAGCGAGAAGGTCATTGTAGACATCTTGCAGTCTACAATTCGAACTAACGCTGTCGGAGTAGGGGACGGCTGGATCAGATCGCCCTGGTTTGGTTTATTCTGGGATAGTGAGTCTAAGTGGATCTTTCACTATGATCACGACTGGACGTACTTACCTGATGCAAGTATTTCGACCGAGTGGATGTATAACATCAATCTCGGATGGCTATGGACAAACGAAGACGCATATCCCTATTTCTGGAGCGACACCCGAAAGGAATGGTTGCTCTATGAAATCGGAACCCGCAGGCCAGCATTATATGTAGGAAGCACAAGCGGTGAACGTTTATTATTCCTGTAATGCTCAGGAAAGTTCAAGGATAGAGCCAAAATCAGCGTCAAAAAAACGTTTGTACGCCCTGACCGCACGACTATCCGTCATTCCTGCAAGATAATCACAGATCCTGCGTATTTTACGCAGTTTATCAGGGGTATTTTCAACCCATCGGTTCTCCATTTCCGGAAGAATGTGGAGTACACGTCCATCTTTCTCCACGTAGTGCCTTACATATGCGGTGAATAAGCAGCTTAACAAGTGCCCACCCTTGTACTCGATTTGTTGAATTGAGGGAGAGTTGAAGATTAAATCCACTGCGAGTTGTTTATGAAGTGCACATTCTTCCTGGACATGTTCATCGACGCACAAATTCCATGCGTGCCGGTGAGTAAGTGGAGTGAGGGGCGTTTCGTTTTTTTCAATTCGGCAAGCCTGTATGTAACGGCCTATTTTCAAGCCCATACGAGGCTCGAAAAAACCGTCCCTGATAGCCCTGCAGAGATCCTCCAAAGCCTGTTGTTTATAAGAACTGAGGGTTTTCTGCTCACTGCCCCAACGTTCCAGACTACCGATATTGAAATACCCGGCCTGGATTCCATCTGACACGTCATGGAGACTGTAGGCGGTATCATCGGCCCAATCCATGATCTGGCACTCGATGCTCTGGAATTTACTTAATGAAATACCGGAGTCAGAAGTGATATCTTCTACTTTTTGACCGAAGATAAAGTCACGGTAAGGTTTCTGTTCGTCGTAAAGAAAATGATTCTTGGGTGGGGCAGGCTTACCTTCATCGTCAGTGGAGAAACTTTCAGAAAAGAGGCTTTTGTATTTCATCACACCGTCGAGAAAAGCTCGGGTTGGCCGCATACCATGCGGAGATGCTGCTCTTTCGTAAATCAGTTCGGTGAGAATGCGCAAGGTCTGTGCATTACCTTCGAAGCCTCCATGGGGTTCCATGAGCAGATTGAGCTGTCTCTCGCCGATATGCCCGAAAGGGGGATGTCCGATATCGTGGGCCAAGCCAATACCCTCAATCAAGTCAGGATCAATGTAATAGTTACGATTCAGGTGTTGGCATTCGCTGTTCAGAAATTCGGCTATAGAGCGTGCAATCCGTGCGACTTCAATGGTATGTGTCAACCGGGTCCTGTAGAAATCATATTCACCGCTTTTGAAGACTTGTGTCTTGGATTGAAGACGACGGAAAGGAAACGAAAACAAGACGCGATCACGATCGACCTGGAATGGTGTCCGGTGGTCACTATCAGTGCGTGTGCCTGGGAGATGCTCAAAATCAAACTCTGAATAGAAGGAATTCTCCATAACTGACTTAGCGCTAATCGCGTGGGAAATGGTTGTCGAAGCTAATATCGCCTCTATCGCAAATGTGGTGGCCTGCCATCCGTAGAGCTTTGTAGTGACTTTTTTTGCCTCCTTTGCTTTTTCTGGCTGATCGTACCAAATCGTGTATCGCCTTCAACAATAGCCTGAATGATTTTTGAAGCAATTGACTCGGATTTGTCGACCGATTCTGGCAGGT
>CAYQCG010000403.1:0-2748 GCA_964415925.1 uncultured Puniceicoccaceae bacterium
ATCGGCAAATAGCGCCCGCAACTCCTCCCTCCGCAGGTCAAAGGAGTCCGAGACGTATTTCAGGAAAATGAGCCCGAGGACGGCATGCTTGTAAACCGCCGCATCAAGGTTCGAGCGAAGCCGGTCGGCCGCGTTCCAGAGTTTCTTGTCGAGGTTATCGAGAAAGACTTGTTCTTCGTTCGAGTGTGTTGCGCTCATATGATTGTGCTAAGCTTTGCTATCTTCTTATTCACTGGACAATGCTCCACGCTCTTTCATGCGTTGGCAGAATTGCTCAAACTGACGCTGTGCGAGTTTTGAAGCGACTGTCTTGCGGTTTTCCCAACGATTTACTGTCGAGAAACTAACGCCCAGTTCCCGAGCCAAGTCTTCTTGGCTCAGGTTGAGCTGCTCCCGTATTTCTTTAACCGTGGTCGGAAAATCGTTGTTGGCCTGTGACACAGAATCACCAAAACACAACGCTATAGCATGTGCAATTCAATACTTTGCCAGTATGCGGAGCCAGGCGGTGGGTTCCCGAACCGTGTTGAGTGCCTTGAGTTGGTGAATTTCCTGCTGCAAATGGCTGATTGCCAGTTCCAGTGAAGTGCAGTCACTCTTCGGGTAGCGGCAATGTCGAGGTACTCATAGTGAAACACGAAGACCTCAACTACATTCTCGGTCTTGTGAGTCAGGCACTTGAGAAGCAATTTGGTGAAGATGAAGAGAGTTGGATCAGTTGCACTATGACAATACGAGTAAGAGGCTTTCCTGTCACCATCTCAATATGGGATCTAAATCCTGCGTAGCATGGGTTTTGTTCCCTTCGGACTTATTGAGCCGTCACCGAGCGGGGCCATCCAGAGAGCCCGGCGAAGGTTGTGAATAATGGTTTTGGGCTTGCCCCGAATCCATTATTCAAGGCGAAGAAAACCTCCTCTCCTGCCCGTGAGGGGGCATGGGGGAATTCTCAAGGAAAAATACGATAGGGTTCCTACCCGCACACACTTTTTGAGCATTTAGAGTGCGGCGCGCGAGAAAACCTCTATCCTACAGAAAATCAAGGGCATGTGTACAATCAAGGTGGATTATTGCCCTAAAAAGCCTTCGCTGGAATATAAAAGCCCGGTTGCGAGCTTGTATCACTATCAACCCCCCTTTAGGGGGTGATATGATACATACCTCCGTTGACAATAGTACTATCAACACTATCAGAAGCTGATACTAGAAGGGGTGGGCATCGCTATCTACGCTTACAGAGGTCTCTTTTACAGTGTGGTACTCGCCTTCTTCATCCTTCCGGACTTTACCTGATTTAACTGATTCTTTGATGCGGCGTATTGCAGTCTGAGGATGGCAGCCAAACTCTTCTTGGAACTTTTTACTTATCTCTCCATGCTTATTGGAACCATTGTCAATGATGCGTATAATATCACTTATAGAGCCTGTTTTGTTGGAACGCTTACCGTCGATATCGTCCGTCCACTCTTTTAGATTAAATGAACTATCTATAACATAACCAAAAGCAGATGCGAGTTTGACAAGACCTCGAGTTTCAAATGGAAGAGAGTCGTTACATTTGCCACAGCTTAAAATCAGTTTGCTACGATCCTCTGGATCACCTTGCGCAAGGTTCATGACAAAGCGGGCCATGGAATAGAATGTCTTAGAACCTTTACCATAGTTCGCGGCATCCCATCCCACTGCTTGCCGTGTATTCTCTCTACCTGTGCGAGCATGGTGAACAAATAGCACTGTAGCATCAGAATTGGCTTCTTTTACCAATGAGTTGAGTGTACTGATCGTTTCACGAACATCAGCAGCGCTGTTTATGTCGCCGTTTTCTAGAAAAGCCTCCAAGGGGTCTAGAACAACGACATCTGGCTTATGTATTAACAGTGCGTTCTTTAGGTATTGAACTGCATTTGGGCTGCCTATGCTTAAAACAGAATCCTCACTGGCAGCGGGTACTTGAATGAACAAGTTCTCAGATAGAAGCAGCTTCATTTTATCATCAAGTGCTTCCATTGCTTGAAATATATCCCTTTGGATTCGCCCCCGGCTGTTCTCATTGCCAATGAACAACCATTTAAGCTGACCAGAATTTAGACATTTCAAGCCACACCAATCACTGCCAGTAATGTGATTGATTGCTAACTGAAGTGCCAGACGAGATTTTCCAACGCCTGGCGGTCCCAACAGGAATGCTGTCGCACCACGTTCCCACAACGGGATTTTATTCTTATGGGTTGGATCAACGAGCAGGCCATTGTTCTCAGGCGGCTCATAACTTATAATCTTTTCAATCCCCCATATGCTGAAACCATCCTTTTTATAGGCAGCTTCTTGGGTTTCTATTGCTGGTATATTAATTAAGTTCTGCGGAGACATCGATAATTGCCTTACGGTTTAGATAGATTAATTTTTGACGTTTAGTAGTTTCGCTTGTGTCGGAATCATCTCGAATATTTCGAAATGCATTCGGGGTACGAACTAATTGGCAGGGGTTGTGTGTAGCTTTATCCGCACCCAGAGATACGGCGTGAATAAAGAACTTAGAGATGTGCGCCTCATCTTGTCCTTTGACATACCACCATGAGTGTAGGCTTTTATTTCCACTATATACTACCATAGATAGAGTAACATATTCGCTTAGATACTTAATTACCTTGGACTGCTTGTCCAAGTTGAGATTGTCGAATTCGATGACAAGGAATCGGCGCGGACCTGTATTATCCAAGCAGCGCTGGCTGATGCCACCACCACGCT
>CAYQCG010000404.1:0-2742 GCA_964415925.1 uncultured Puniceicoccaceae bacterium
AATACAGCCGTCGATGAACTCCACCATCGAGTGGACGATACTCTGTGGATGAACGACCACCTGGATATCTGCGGGTTCCGTTTCAAAAAGCCAGCGGGCTTCAATCATTTCCAGTCCCTTATTGGCCATGGTTGACGAATCGATCGTGATTTTGGCTCCCATATCCCAGTTAGGGTGCTTGAGTGCCTGTTCCGGGGTGACCGCGGCCATTTCTTCCAGAGTATAATTCCTGAAGGGACCTCCGGATGCAGTCAGGAGGATTTTCTTGAGATGTTTGCCCTGATTACCTTCCAGGCATTGGAAGATCGCATTGTGTTCACTGTCCACCGGCAAAAGGCGGATCCCTTTTGCTTTTGCTGCCTTCATGATGTAGCTCCCCGCCAGGACAAGAATTTCCTTGCTGGCGAGTGCAATATCCTTGCCGGCCTCGATTGCGGCAAATGCCGGCTTGAGTGCCACGGTTCCGACGGTTGCAATCAGCACCATGTCAGCCTCCGGAGTGGTGGCCAGTTCAATCAATCCTTCTAATCCATGTTCTGCATAACAACAGGTATGTGGAATGTTGAATTCCCGGGCATAGCTCTCCAGAGACTCGCGGTCGCGTCCACAGGCTGCACCCACGATTTGTAATTTTTCAGGATGTGCCCGGGCAACTGCGAGTGTGCTTTGTCCGATTGAACCGGTAATGCCGAGAATAACGATTTTCTTCATGACCAATAGGCAGTTGCTTTGAGGCATAGCCAGCCTGCGGGCACTGCCAGCACAAGACTGTCGCACAAATCATACGCTCCTCCGATTCCGGGAATCAACCCTCCGGAATCCTTGATATCAGCCTGACGTTTCAAACCGGATGCGAGCAGATCGGAGATCGTCCCAACAAGCGCAACGGGCAGGGAAATCCAAAGGGCTTGCCATAATGTAAAACTCAGTGGGAGCCATTCTTTCAGTAACATATAGTAGGCGACACTGACGAGCGCCGCTGTGACGACTCCACCCGCGACACCCTCCCAGGTTTTGCCCGGGCTGATCTGGGGCGCGAACTTGTTCCGTCCGATCTGTCGGCCCACCAGGAGAGCGCCCACATCATTGAATTTTGTTACCATTAGTATCCAGAGGCCCATAAGAACACCTTCGTATTCTCCAGGGAAGTTGATAACGATTACAATGAAGAAGGAAAAGGTAAGCGGTGCCAACAGGTAGGCGAGCAGGGTAGGGGCCAGCGAATCAATGACTTCAGGCCTGCGTGCCCTGAAGAGGGCGACAGTGGTCATGACAATGAAGGCAACCGTAAGCCATTCGCCATTTTGCATGGGGACAGGAAGCTCGTAATATTGGCCCAGTAAGGCTACGAGACCCAGGCCAAGCCCCAGCTTCGGCATAGGCTTATAACCTATTTTATTGAGGATGCGATAGATATCCCGCTGAGTCAGAAAGGAAGCCGCAGCTACCAGCCATATCCCACCTTGAGCGCCACTGAAGTAGATCAGGAGAATAATGCCCAGCCAGATCCCGACTGTGCTGAAGACCCTTTGTGTCATATCAGCGGAAACGAAAGCTGTGCTTCACTGCGAATTTGCTCGCCTGTCTTGCCGAACCTGCGTTCGCGTGAACTGTAATGCGCCAATGCCGTCTTTAGATCATCAAGGGTGAATTCCGGCCAGAATTTTTTTGAAAAGTAGTATTCGGCATAGGCACTCTGCATCAGTAGATAATTACTGACACGTGTCTCCCCCGAAGTCCGGATGACCAGATCGGGATCTGGATCGTTACCGGTATAGAGAAATTTTCGCAGTTTTGACCATGTCAGTTCATCAGGATTTTCCAAGCCTGACTGGACAGCTTTAGTGTAGTCCGCAACGGCGTCCACCATTTCGGTACGGGCGCCATAATTCAGTGCCAGGGTTAAGGTGTAGCCGGAAAAACAACTCGTCTGTTCGGTCGTTTCCTGGATTTCAGCTTGTACTTCATGGGGTAGCTCGGATATCCTGCCGATGACCTGAAAACGGATCTGGTTCTCCAGTAGTTCGTAACGGTAGTTTCGCAAGAACTCCACCAGCAATCCCATCAATGCTTCAACTTCCGGCTGGGGGCGTTGCCAGTTCTCGCAGGAAAAGGCGAACAGCGTCAAAAATTCAATGTTCAGATTACGAGCACTACGTACGATTTCCCGCGCATTTTCGACACCGTGCCGATGGCCTTCAATCCGTGGCAATCCTTGCTGTTCCGCCCAACGACCATTACCGTCCATGATAATGGCAACGTGTCGCGCATGCTTGGATTTCTGGTCTGTGACCGTTTCGCTCATAAGAGACCTGCTAGCCGGCAGCTTCGCTTTACTCAGTCGTAAAGATTATATACAACGGCAAGACTCCCGTAAAATCAATGAAAATGCAGAACGGCTGCGATTGACAGCGCTTGCTTGCAAACGATAACCTCTACGAGTTATGTCGGAACCATTACCACAGGCTGAAATCGATGCGGCCCTTGAGGAGATGCCCGGTTGGTCTCATACGGAGGATTGTCTACAACGGGATATCAAGCTGCCCACCTTTCGGGATGCAGTAGCCTTGATCGTTCGAATAAGCTTTGAAGCTGAAGAGATGGACCACCATCCCGAACTGGAAAATGTCTATAACCGTATCTCCATCCGGCTGACTTCTCACGATGCAGACCGTAAAGTGACTGCGCGGGACCTTGTCCTTGCCAGGAAAATAGAGGCACTTCTGTAAAACTTCAGCAGCT
>CAYQCG010000405.1:0-2723 GCA_964415925.1 uncultured Puniceicoccaceae bacterium
CCATCCGAGCAGCTATCCACTTTGAGCAAGTAGGTTTGTCCCTAAGAAAGACCAGCGGCCCGGATACCTACATCACTCAGTTCGATCCCCAGGAGGCTCATGCCTTATTTACACAAAATCGACCGGAAAGTGCAAGCGACCAACCAGACTGATCTGTGCATAACGTTCGACCTCGATTACGAGACCTTCCTGTTGCGATTGCAGCTGATGGACGATGAACATCAGGACAATGCTGATCAAGAGGGCTATGAGAGTGGAGTTAAAAGCAGTTCCCAGGTTTGAGGTAACTGCTGAAATATCACCTTCCAGGGCAACCTGGGCTTTCCCCAGGGCGGCTCCGATACCGCGTACGGTTCCTATGAATCCAATCGAAGGTATGGCCCATGCAATATAGCGCACCATTGAAAGTTCCGAGTCCAGGCGAACCATTTCCGCTTCGCATGTGCTCGATACCGCATTGGAGACTTCATCGAGTGACTTGGCCGTACTGAAACGAGTCAGCGACCGGTAGAGCACACGAGGCAGGAGACATTCCTGCTCTGCGGATGGTAACCTGTCCACCTTCCTCAAATAATCCCGTACATCTTCAGGCAGAATTTTTTCATCCTCCTCAATATCAATAATGTCCTCCTTCAACATCTCATATTCACGGGACATGCTGTAAAACTTGGTTCCGATTATAGTCAGGGCCCAGAAAAAAAGAATGAAACAGAACTGCTGTTCGTAATCCTTCAAAGCCACCCACATGCTGAATTCCTGCTCCTCGTCGGGATTTTCCTCCTGAAGCTCAATCACCTCATTGGCGTTCGGCCGTATGATAACCTCGTAGACGAAGGTTACCCCGATAATCGATAATATCAGACCCATAATTTGAATCAGGGTCGTAAAGGAAAATGCCGATTTTCTTCCGGAAGCCATACTCTGAGAATCATTTAAATATTATCTTAACTTACCATCAGCCAGGGATTTGAAAAGGCTAATTCTTGCTGCCCAGATCTTAAGGACTTTCAGCCCTGCACCGGTGTTCCGTATTTCTAGACTCATATTTGTTTCAATATGAGGAATAAACACCACATCCAATCTCTTGACAATAGCTGCAGATTGATTCTTAAATTATATCACACTCAATTTAAGAAATAACTTTAGTCTACTGTCGTTTACCATGAAAAACTGTCGCATATACGCGCTATTAGCGTTTCTGTCGGTGACTGTAATTACAGCCACCTCTTGGGCGGATATCACTCTTACCAATTCCTTGGATGCCGGATTCAATTCTTTGATTACAGACATGACGTCCGTGTCGGGGACAAATGCGGGTCAACTGGATGATGTCAGGGTAAGTCCTGCTACTTCATTCATCAGCTTTAACACCAACTTACCGGAATGGCGATACGGCGCGAATGCATCGGATGTGGATAGTGGTGTGGGAATATTATTATTTGAAAGAGTTATACCACAGGATCAGCCGGAGTTTTTTGTTCTCGGTGCCAGCCAAAAACTCGATATTGGTTTTGTTGGTGCAGAAAATGCAGATCTCGATGAATTGGGCATCGCCTTGCGGGATATAAATCTGGATCCCGGTGGTTCTCTTTTTGCGAATACACAGCTCGAAACTTCTTCTCTGCATTCGCCCATGGATCGCGATCCCGGCGCACCCATCGATGTCGATAGTGATACTGTAGCTGAACATTATAATCCACAGGACCTGATTGATGGTTCGGCCACAGGAGGTGCTCAATCCGCAAACTCGCACCAACTTCTTTACCGGTACGACAGGAATGTTAAAGTTCCCTACAGTGGTTTTTCTGCAACGGATACTATTGCCGTAATGGATGGGATTTCCCAGGCAGTGGTCACTCTATGGCACCGTGATATTACAACCGGTGGCACCCTGAAATACCTTGATGACAGCGATACTTTTAACCTCTTTAAAATCAAGGATGAAGAAATGTATTTGTTGGGTATTGATGACAGGTCTCCTTCGCTCTTCGATGCGGACGACGGGCTATTTGTGATTCGTGTTTCAGGAGATCCGGTAACTCCGGAAAGTAGCACACTCATTCCAATGATCTCGTTGATTGGTCTTTTCCTCCTCTACGGGCAAATTAGACGGAAACAAAGGGCGTTATTCACATTGGGCAAGTTGGCAAAATGTAACAAGGGTGACAATTCTGTTACATGCAAATACACTCCTTGACCTGATTTAAGTCTCTTAATCATGGTATTATTGTCGCTGCGAGGAGTCATCTCCTGCAGATCGAAAAACCCTGCTAACAATAAACCCATATTAATCGCTTCAATGAAAAAGCTATTAAATATCTTAAGCCTATCCGTGCTGGCTGTTACTTTGCTGGCACCCTCAGCTATCTTTGCTGACAATCATAAGAAAACGGATGTAGTCCTCTACCTCCTCCACCACAACGACGGAGAATCACAGATTCTTAATGCCGGAGAAGGTCTGGAAGATTTTGGTGGTGTCTCCCGTTTTGCCACGAAAGTAAGAGAACTCCGACGCGGTGCCTTCTTCAAGCAGTTTCATCCTCCATTCAAGGATACGGCAACTCTTCTTATCTCGGCCGGCGATAATATCCTGTCCGGTCCGGAATTCAATGCCAGCCTTGAAAATGGGATACCTTTCTACGACGGTATCTTCTATTCCCTGCTCGGTTACGATGGTATTAAGATTGTCAATCATGAGTTTGACCATGGAGCAGACGTACTTT
>CAYQCG010000406.1:0-2718 GCA_964415925.1 uncultured Puniceicoccaceae bacterium
CGTCGATCTGCTCGACGCCGTACTGTTCCAGTCCGATCTGGCCGAGGATATCATCGTGGTCAGCAGTGGCGGCGGTGCCGTTAAGGTCAAGGTCTCCCTCCAGCAGGAAATCAAGGCCCTTGAAATCGATCCCGAACTCCTCCAGGAGGACAAGGAGGTCCTCGAAGAAACCTTGCTCGAGGCCATCCGCGAGGCACTCTCCAAGTCGAAGGCCCAGAGTGAGGAGCGCATGGGCGCGATCACCTCCGGCATGCAATTCCCCGGCTTGATGTGACCCCCGCTTTCGAGCAGCTGCAGAACCTACTCAAGAAGCTGCCGGGCCTCGGTTACCGCTCAGCCGAGCGCCTCGCGCTCCACTTGCTCGTCGAGAGACCCAGGGATCTGCCTCCCCTCGTCGAAGCACTGCAAAAGGCTTCGCAGCAGATCGGTGCCTGTGGACGTTGCGGGAATCTCGCCGAGGGCGAACTCTGCTCGATTTGTGCGGATGTCCGTCGCCAGCCCGGCCAGCTCTGCATTGTAGAGCAGGTTACCGACCTCGCCGCCATTGAACGCGCCAGTGCATACCGCGGTCTCTACCACGTTCTCCACGGCAAGCTCTCCCCCATCAAGGACATTAAGCCGGAAGACCTCAACATTACGGCCCTCAGGAAACGGCTCGCGGATGAACCTGTCGAGGAAATCATCCTCGCCCTCTCTAACGATGTCGAAGGCGAAGCCACTTGCCACTACCTCCAGGAGGAAATCTTCAACCACTACGATCTCAAGGTCTCACGCATCGGCTTCGGCCTCCCCAGCGGCGGTGGCCTCCCTTATGCCGACTCCAACACCCTCAAAAGCGCCCTCGAAGGCCGACGCGAATTCCACTAGTAGCCCAACCCCTTTCCGCTCAGCGGATTCTTGCCGATAGCGCGAGCCATATCCTGATTGTTTGTAATCATTAGGGAATGACCCTTTTCAGACCTCCTGCCGAGGGTAGTTGACGAGTTTCAATAAGCTGTGCTGGTAGGTCAGTTACATTCATATAAGGCTATGATCCACTGGACTATAGACATCCCTGAAGAGACCGACGCAATGGTTCGTCAACACTTGGCTCTAAGTGGAGACAATCAGGATCTGTCTGCTTTTGTCAGTGATGCCGTGAATAGAAAGCTTCTCTTTAACACAATTGATCGAATAAAAGAGGGATTCTCAGACATGTCAGAATAAGATAGCGGCACACTTGTTGATGATGCCGTAAAGTGGGCACGTGAGAATCCTGCTTGATACAAACATTTTGACCTGTGCCCTGATCAGTAAGATCTCTACACCCGATCTTCTCTAGTTAGAGGGTAGTATAAAAGATGGACATGCCTTACATCTAGATCTGACTGCCGTTTAACGGGACCAGTATAGTATCGGTGATCGCGGAAACGGACTGCTTATATCTGTCGATCTCCCTCATTTTCTGCCAGGCATCGCTGGTACTGAACTTCTGCCAGTTTTGATCGCGCTGTTCCATGTTTTCGAATCCCAGCATATACGTCAGGTTCGGCATGTTTTCCCCGATGATCATTTCCCCGAAAAATACCGGGTGAAGTCCTGTATCTCTAAAGAGTTGGATCTCACCGCCTTCGTTAAACATTTCCACCTTCAAATCCAGCTTCAGTCGGTTGTGGGATTCGTAGGTTCGTAATTCAAAGATTCTGTCTCTTTTCCCGGCAATTGCTGAGGGAACTTCTATTGTCGGCATGTGCGAAAAGGCCACCATCAGAGAAGAACGCATACGATCATACAAGGGAGATTCCATCTCGGTATTGGCCGCCGCGATGAATTCCGGGTTCTCGTTCAATGATTTCCAGACACGCCTGAATGAATCAAAACTGGAGTGGGGGACAAGCAGGCAAATATCGCCCCCATGCATCCCGTATTTGGGCCTGAATAGTCCAACCGGTTCACAGCCATAACGATTCAGGTGCGGGATGACTGTTTTTCCAAGAAACTCGATCAGGGCCGGCCGGTTGGAGTTGTTTTGAACCTCGTAACAGATCCATTCAAGTAATTGAGGGGAAGATGCGTTTTCAGCCCCCATTAGATATTGTGAGCCACCAAGGGCAGCGAGTGATGTCGCAACAAATTTTCGTCTATTCATCTGCCGGAATGCTAATGATTCCACATCAGGATTCAAGGGGAATTACTTCTCTCATATACCGCACCCCAGACCCCTATTAAGAATTGATTTACGTTCAACCTCATGTCCTTTCAGGCATAACTTGCTGAGCCTCAACACAGATTAATAAAAATTATTAATCATATACGAAAATCAAAAAATCGCTTGCATTTCCCCATTCAAAGTATACAAACGTTTACATAATCATATTGCTCTAACCGCTGCCTCTGAGCCCCCGGAACTCAATCGCACCTTAACGAATAGAAAGTCTTCAACCATGACATAGCTCCATCATCCCTTTTTGCTTAATTCGAAATTCGATACTCGAAATTCTCCTCCGTTCTTTGACAGTCCAGATTCCACGATCCTCACTCGATCTCGTACCCGACTACGTCCAGGTCGTAATCCGTGTAGGTGTTGAATTCCCCTCTCAGCCAGAGGATGAATGTATGCTCCTCACCCGATACAACCAACGGCCGTAGGTTGCGCACACCCCTGTCCTGTGAAACCAGCTCCCACTCGATCGTTTCGGTCGTGTCTGTAGCCTCCACCTTCGCAGTGTAGATCCTGTG
>CAYQCG010000407.1:0-2717 GCA_964415925.1 uncultured Puniceicoccaceae bacterium
CATTTAGCATTCAGTAGCACCTGCAGATTCCCCTTGCCCCCTCTCGGTGAATGTCACATCTTGCTGGGCTTTTAACTCAGGCTCTGGACATGACACGTACGCATCACTGCAGCGAACTCAACAGCGCCCACGTCGGGCACAATGTATCCCTTGCCGGATGGGTCGATACCATCCGGGATCACGGTGGCATCGTATTTATCGATCTGCGTGATCGCCTGGGCATGACCCAGATCATGTGCGAGCCCGAAAATCCGGACTATAAGGAGTTGCTCGATACTATCCGGCCTGAAAGTGTTATCGGTGTGGAAGGCGAAGTCGTTGCCCGCTCGGCTGAGACGATCAACGTTAATATGGCAACCGGGCAGATCGAGGTTCAGGCTAAAAAGATCGTCATACACAATCTATCCGAAACACCTCCTTTTCCGATGGAGGACGACAAGGCGGAAAAGGTGAATGAGGACTTGCGCTTGACCTACCGCTACCTGGATCTGCGGCGCCCGGGCATGTACCGCAACCTGCACACCCGTCACAAGGCAACCCAGGCAGCACGCCGTTATCTGGATGAGCAGGGCTTCCTCGAAGTGGAAACGCCCATGCTTTTCAAGTCCACTCCGGAAGGAGCACGTGAGTATCTCGTCCCCAGCCGCCTCAATCCCGGGGAATTCTATGCCTTGCCTCAGTCTCCACAGCAATACAAACAAATGCTCATGGTCGCCGGGATCGAGCGTTACTACCAGATCGCGCGATGCTTTCGTGATGAGGACCTGCGGGCCGACCGCCAGCCCGAGTTTTCACAGATCGATATCGAGATATCTTTCATCGACCGGAATGGTATGTATGCAATCATGGAGGGAATGCTTAAAGCGATCTGGAAGGAAACGCTTGGGCTGGATATCCCGACGCCTTTCCCGAGATTGTCCTATCAGGAGGTGATGAACCGATACGGCAGTGACAAACCAGATACGCGTTACGACCTGGAAATCCATGACTTCACGGAGGAATTTAAAGATACCAAGTTTAAGGTCTTTGCTAACGTGATTGCCGATGGTGGTGTCGTGAAAGCCTTTAATGCGAAAGGACTCGGTGATGCCACACAAGGTGAAATGAAGAACTTGGAGGAAGTCGCGAAGAGCCTTGGGGCAAAAGGCCTGGCTTTCATTCGTGTTCAGAACGGCGAATGGAAAAGCCCCATTCTGAAGTTTCTCTCCGACGAAGAGCAGGAAGTACTTAAAACTAGACTTCATATAGAAGACGGAGACATGGTCTTTTTTGCGGCCACAGCCTGGTTGCGCGCATGCGATATCCTTGGCCGGATACGCATTGAGAGCGCGAAGCTGCTTGCCGGACGCGGCCGGCTATCCATTCCGCAAGACCAGTATAACTTTCTCTGGGTGGTTGATTTCCCGCTCATGATCTACGATGAAGAACTCGGTCGTCATGTGGCTGCACACCACCCCTTCACGGCTCCGGTCGAGGACGATATCCATTTGCTGGAGAAGGATCCTCACAGCGTTCGAAGCAAAGCATATGATTGTGTTTTGAATGGATCCGAAATTGGAGGCGGCTCGATCCGTATTCACCAGCCTGCCTTGCAACAGAAGATTTTTGAGGATGTTCTCAAGATTCCTCCGGAGGTCGCACAAACACGTTTCGGGTATATGCTGCAGGCTTTCAAATTCGGCGCTCCCCCGCATGGAGGGATCGCTTTTGGCCTCGACCGGATCTGCGCTATACTCAGTAACCGGATGAGTATCCGTGATGTCATTGCTTTTCCTAAAACACAGCGCGGACAGTGTCTCATGACGGAGAGCCCCAGTGCTCCAACCGAAAAGCAGTTACGTGATCTTCACATTCGCGTCGTCGATCCCGGCGCCTAAGAAACTACTTTCCAGTAGCTTAAGTTTGGTATGGTCAATTTTATACACGCAAATTGTGTTTCAATTGTAAAATTTGTCGCAATTTCAACATATTGGTTGTTTGTAAGCTGATAGGTGAATATGCGTCTAGTTTGTAGTGACCTTCACAGGCTGTAAACGGAGCTGAACTAGGGGTTTCCGGAATCGCTGGCATACCAGTTGCTTAAGAGTGGTTGATTCTTCAATTGCACCCTAACCCGCAATTTGACCACTGCATTAACGACAACTGAAAAGATCATGAAGGAAAAACTTAAATGCTCACGATCCAGCCTATGGATATTGGGTTTCATACTCACGCTCTTGATGGGGCCGGCCTTGATGGCGGACACGCATGAGGCGCCCGCATTTGCTGCAGCGCTTCAGGAAGCGTCCATGTCAGGACCGGAGCCTGATGAAGATTACATTGAACTTGCCAGGACATATGGTCCGACGTTCGACTTCTTCACCATCAGTAACCTCTGGGTACTGATTGCCGCCGGCCTGGTGTTTATCATGCACCTCGGCTTTGCCACCCTCGAAGCGGGTCTTACTCAAGCCAAGAATACCACCAACATCCTCTTCAAGAATGTTTTTATCATTTGTATGGGCATTCTGACATACGCAGCCTGGGGCTTTAACGCGATGTATCCGGGTGATTTTAATGGTATCTTCGCTCCCGGTAGTGCCCTGACTATGGCTGACTATGGGAATACTGACTTTTCCTACGGCGGCACCGGTCTTGCAATGACCGGCTGGACGGATTTTATCTTCCAGGCAATGTTTGCGGCAACTGCGGCTACGATTGTGTCCGGTGCGGTCGCC